>JBJOQW010000043.1:0-18786 GCA_046049665.1 Pseudomonadota bacterium
AATCGGCGTTCTTGGCCACGAAATCCGTTTCCGAGTTGATTTCGATCGCCACACCGCGGTTGCCCGACACTGCGACCCCGACCAGGCCCTCAGCGGCCACGCGGTCCGCCTTCTTGGCGGCCTTGGCCAGACCCTTGGTGCGCAGCCAGTCAACGGCTGCTTCCATGTCGCCATTGGTTTCCACCAGGGCCTTCTTTGCATCCATCATGCCTGCGCCCGTCGAGTCGCGCAGTTCCTTCACCATTTGAGCGGTAACACTCATGTCGGTCTCCTTAGAGGGGTATCCGTGAAATGACACCGGCGGGGCATACCCCCGCCGGGTAACCAATCAGTGACAGCCAATCAGGCGTCAGCGTCAGCCGAGATTGCTTCTTCTTCCGGGGCCGCCTCAAGCGCACCCAGATCAACGCCAGCCGCACCCATCTGGGCCGACATGCCGTCAAGCGCTGCACGGCTGATCAGATCGCAATACAGCTGGATCGCGCGCGCCGCGTCGTCATTGCCGGGGATCACGTAATCCACGCCCTTGGGGCTGCAGTTCGTGTCAACAACGCCAACCACCGGGATGCCCAGCTTTTTCGCTTCCAGGATCGCCAGATCCTCTTTGCCAACATCAATGATGAAGATCAGGTCAGGCGTGCCGCCCATTTCGCGGATCCCGCCAAGGCTGGCCTGCAGCTTGGCCTGATCGCGTTCCATGCCAAGGCGCTCTTTCTTGGTCAGGCCTTCGCTGCCATTGGCCATCAGCTCGTCAATCTGCTTCAGACGCTGGATCGACTTGGACACCGTCTGCCAGTTGGTCAGCGTGCCGCCCAGCCAACGGTGGTTCATGTAGAACTGCGCGCAACGCTCGGCAGCTTCGGCCACCGGCTTTTGCGCCTGCCGCTTGGTGCCCACGAACAGGATGCGCCCGCCCTTGGCGACCGTATCGCGCACGATCTTCAGCGCTGCATCCAGCATGGGCACAGTCTGCGTCAGGTCAAGAATGTGAATGCCGTTGCGGTCGCCGTAGATGTATTCACCCATCTTCGGGTTCCAGCGTGCGGTCTGGTGGCCGTAGTGAACGCCAGCTTCAAGCAGTTGGCGCATGGAAAACTCTGGAAGAGCCATGTCTTTATCCTTTCCGGTTTCAATCCTCGGCAGGGCCACTCAGAACATGCGTTCCAACCGGCGGACCCTGCAGGATGTCTCCCTGCAAAAGCCCAAGCCCCACCTGTGAAGTGCGCGCCCCTTAGCCCAGCCCTTCCGCCGTTGCAAGCGAAACAATGCCCTGCCCTTTCACTTTGGCCCAAATATCCGCGCCGCAGGCATGGCTTGCAACACGCACGCCATTCAGGGAAAAGCGTTCCATGACAACGCCAGACATCCTTTGCATCGGTTCCGTCCTGTGGGACATCATCGGCCGCGCTGACCGCACCATGGCGCTTGGCGCTGATGTGCCCGGCCGCATCACCCGCATTCCCGGTGGCGTTGCCATGAACATCGCCATGACCTTGGCCCGCCTTGGCATGCGCCCTGCCCTGCTTACCGCCATTGGCCATGATGCCGAAGGCGATGATCTGCTGACCCAAGCCCAGACCCTTGGGCTTGACACAGCCCATGTCACCCGCACCAATCGCCCCACTGACCGTTACATGGCCATCGAAGGCGCCAATGGCCTGATCGCCGCCATCGCCGATGCCCACTCGCTCGAGGCGACGGGTGCCGCCATTCTTGATCCCCTGACCGATGGCCGTCTGGGCACCGCCACAGACCCATGGCCCGGCCTGATCGCCCTTGATGGCAATCTGACCGAAAGCCTTCTGGCCCAGATCGCCGCCTCACCCGCCTTTGCCGCCGCCGATCTGCGCGTGGCCCCCGCCAGCCCCGGCAAGGCCGAACGTCTGCGCCCGCTGCTCACCCATGCTCGCGTCACCTTCTATGTGAACCTTGAGGAAGCCAATATCCTGACCGCAGGCCATGCCATCACCGCCACGGACGCCGCCAGCGCCCTTTTGGCCATCGGTGCCGCCCGCGTGCTTGTCACCCACGGCCCCCATCCCGCCGCCTGCGGCCAGCAGGGTGCCCCCGTGCTGACAGCCACCCCACCGCGCATCAACGCCCGCCGCATTACCGGTGCCGGTGATACATTCATGGCCGCCCATATTCTGGCCGAGCGCAGTGGCACCCCCCGCGATCTTGCCTTGACCCAAGCGCTGCAGGCCGCTGCCGCCTATGTGTCGGGCTCAGATACATGACCAGCCCGTTTGACCAGATGTCATGGCTGAACCCGCCCCCCAGCACTTCGCTTGCCGCGGGCACCCTGCAGGTCACCACCCATGACCGCACCGATTTCTGGCGCCGCACCTTTTACGGCTTTACCCGCGATACCGGCCATTTTCTGCACCAGACCGTGACAGGCGATTTCACCGTCGCCGTCACCGTTCAGGGCGATTACACCACGCTTTATGATCAGGCCGGCCTCATGCTGCGCCTGTCTGACACGCACTGGATCAAGGCAGGCATTGAACATACCGACGGTGCCCCTGTCTTTTCCACCGTGGTCACCAATGGCTGGTCCGATTGGGCCACCATGGCCCTGCCCTTTGACGCGGCCACCATCCGCCTGCGCCTGACCCGCCATGCCGAAGCCATCCTCGTGCAGGTCGCCCATCCTGATGGCCATTGGATCATGGCCCGCCTTGCCTACCTGCCACCCGAAATCCCCGCCCAGATCGGCATCATGGCCTGTTCCCCCGAACGCAGCGGCTTTACCGCCCGCTTTTCCGGCTTCACCCTTGGCCCTGCCATCCCCCGCACCTTGCACGAAGATCACCCATGACCCTTCCCCTCACCTTTTCCCCCGAAGTGGCCACCGCCCGCGCCCATGGCACCCCCATCGTCGCCCTTGAATCCACCATCATCACCCATGGCATGCCCTACCCGCAGAACATGGAAACCGCCCGCCTTGTGGAACAAACCATCCGCGATGCCGGTGCCACCCCCGCCACCATCGCCATCATGGCAGGCCGCATCCACATTGGCCTGACCGAGGCCGCGCTTGAGGCCCTTGCCCAGGCCAGGGATGTCGCCAAAATCTCGCGCGCCGATCTTGCCGCCTGCCTTGCCTCTGGCCGCACCGGCGCCACCACAGTGGCCGCCACCATGATCTGCGCGTATCTGGCGGGCATTGGCGTCTTTGCCACAGGTGGTATCGGCGGCGTGCATCGCGGTGCGGAAACCAGCTTTGACATTTCGGCTGACCTGCTGGAACTTGCCCAAACCCCCGTCACCGTTGTCTGCGCCGGCGCCAAGGCCATTCTCGACATTCCCAAAACGCTTGAGGTTCTGGAAACCCACGGCGTGCCCGTCATCGCCTACGGGCAGGATGATATGCCCGCCTTCTGGTCGTGCAGCGCGGGCCTGCGCGCGCCCCTGCGCATGAATACCGCCGCCGAGATTGCCGCCGCAATTGCCATGCGCGCAGGGCTTGGCCTGCCCGGCGGCCACCTGATCGCCAATCCCATTCCCGCCACCGATGAAATCCCGCGTGACGTGATCAACCCCTTCATTGAGACCGCATTGGCCGAAGCCGCCGCCCAGAACATTCAGGCCAAGGCCGTGACCCCCTTTCTGCTGCAACGCATCTTCGAACTGACCAGCGGCAAATCCCTTGCCTCAAACATCGCACTTGTGCGCAATAACGCCCGCTTGGGCGCAGAAATCGCCATCGCGCAAGGAATGTTACAGAAGCGTCACTGATCAGCCATTGTGCTGCGCATGCGCCCTTCATACATTCGCCCAAACGCGACAAAAGGCTGACCCAGCAGATGACCGAAGATCAGACCGCCCGCCGCAAGGCTGGCCTCCTTGGCGGCTTCCGCCGCAGCTTTCTGACCGGACTTGTGGTCGTTCTGCCCATTACCCTGACAATCTACCTGATCTGGACGGTCATCGGCTGGATTGATGGCTGGGTGCTGCCCTTCGTGCCAAGCGCCTACCACCCGAACGAACTCTTGCGCCACTACTTTGGCGAGGATTGGACCTACAATGTCCGCGGCCTTGGCGTCATCGTCTTTCTGGTCTTTACCGTGCTTGTCGGCTGGCTGGCCAAGGGCCTGTTTGGCCGTTCGATCCTGCGTTGGGCCGAAGGGCTGGTGGACCGTATGCCCGTTGTGCGTTCCGTCTATAACGGGCTGAAGCAGATCGCCGAAACCGTCTTCAGCCAATCCTCCAACAACTTTGACCGCGCCTGCGTGGTGCAGTTTCCGCGGCAGGGGATCTATGCCATCGGTTTCGTCGCCACCCGCGCCAAAGGCGAGCTGGCCGAGAAAATTCCCGGCGGTGATGATGTGCTGACCGTCTTCGTGCCCACCACACCCAATCCGACGTCAGGCTTTCTGGTCTATCTGCCGGCCAAGGATGTCACACTTCTTGACATGACAGTCGAAGACGCGGCCAAGCTGATCATCTCGGCTGGCCTTGTCTACCCCAACGCCAAGGACCCGACGGTTCCTGCCTTGGGGAAGTGATGTTTTGATGTTGCGTTAAGTATGGCTTAACCAGAACTTGTGCAGTCTGCCTGCATGAACATGCACGCCCCACCCTTGAATGCATCCGCCAAAGCCTGGCTAGACCGCGTGTTCAGCGCCAAGGTCGCTGCCAGCGGCGGTGTCGTCCGCAGGTCTGTTGCCAGCGTTGACCGCGAAATCGGCCGCGATCTGTTTGAAGAAGAAATCCGCCGCCGCCGCTTTCACCTGCTGGAATGCGGCGGCCAGTTCATCGTCATCTGCAACAGTGGCCGCTTGCAGATTATCGCCTGACGCTGACTGAAAATTTTAGTACTAAAATTTTCAGCACCCGCCCGCCTATTCTGCCGCGAAACCCGGATTGTTAGGGTGCGTCGTCCAGTTGGCATAATCGCCCACCTTGGCCCCCGTCCGCGGGTCAACCGCACCCATGGGCAGTTCCACCATCGTGATGCAATTCTCAACCGGGCAGACGTTCACACACAGATTGCAGGCCACGCATTCCTCGTCCTTCACTGTGAACGTGCGTTCCGCGCTCATGGCTATCGCCTGATGGCTCGTATCCTCGCAGGCCGCATAGCAGCGCCCGCATTTGATGCAGTCATCCTGATTGATCACCGCCTTGGTGACATAGTTCAGATTCAACTCCTGCCATTCCACGAAGTTCGGGATGGCCCGCCCGATCAGATCAGGCACTGACATCTTCTTTTCATCCAGATAATGCGACAGGCCCGAAATCATTTCCTGCACGATCTTGAAGCCATAGGTCATTGCCGCCGTGCAGACCTGCACATTGCCCGCCCCAAGCGCCATGAATTCCGCCGCATCGCGCCACGTCGTCACCCCCCCGATGCCCGAAATCGGCAGGCCCCGCGTGTCACGGTTCCGCGCAATCTCCGCCACCATGTTCAGCGCAATCGGTTTCACCGCAGGCCCGCAGTAGCCGCCATGGCTGCCCTTGCCATCAATCATCGGGAAGGGTGAAAAGTGGTCAAGATCCACATTCGTGATGGATTTTACCGTGTTGATCAGGCTTACCGCGTCTGCCCCGCCCCGGTGCGCCGCCTCGGCCGGGGGCAGGATGGATGTGACATTCGGCGTCAGCTTCACAATGCAGGGCATACGGCTGTATTGCTTTACCCACCGCGTCACCATTTCAATGTATTCCGGCACCTGCCCCACTGCGCTGCCCATGCCGCGTTCCGCCATGCCATGCGGGCAGCCGAAGTTCAGCTCCACCCCGTCGGCTTCCGTATCCTCGATCTGCGCCAGAATCGCCTTCCAGCTATCCTCATCACAGGGCACCATCAGGCTGATGATCATCGCCCGGTCGCGCCACTTGCGCTTGACCTCCTTGATCTCGCGCAGGTTCACCTCCAGCGGGCGATCCGTAATCAATTCGATGTTGTTCAGCCCCAGCAGCCGCCGGTCCGCCCCCCAGATCGCCCCATAGCGCGGGCCGTTCACGTTCACGATGGGCGGCCCCTCGGACCCAAGGGTTTTCCACACCACCCCGCCCCAGCCCGCCTCAAACGCGCGTTCCACATTCACCTTCTTGTCCGTCGGCGGCGCCGAGGCCAGCCAGAACGGATTGGGGGATTTGATGCCGATGAAAGTGGTTGTTAGGTCAGCCATGCGTGGCCTCCTGTGCAAGTGGGGTTGATGTCGTAGGATGGGCAATCTGCCCATCATCGCCTGCCGTCAGGTGAAAAGTGACCAGATCCAGCCGATCACATGCCCCGCCACCTCGCCGAACTTCGGTGTGACGTAAGCCCAGGCCAGGCAGCCCGCGATGTTCACCGGCACGAACAGATGCAGCGGAATGCGCGCAATGCCCGCCATCACGAACACCACCGCCCGCAGCGGCCCGAAGAAATGCCCGATGATCACCGCCACCACGCCCCATTTCTGAAACGCCGCATTGCCCCGCGCCACCAGTTCCGGATGGTCGCGCAAGGGCCACAGCTTCAGAATGGCATCGCCATAGCGCCAGCCGATCCAATAGCTGATGTGTGATCCGATGATCGCCCCGATGCTTGCCCCCGCCCAGATCGGCAGCAATGAAAGCTCGCCCGTTGCCACCAGCGCGCCCACCCCCAGCAAAATCGCCGTGGACGGGATGATGATGGATATCCCCGCTATTGTCTCGCCCAGTGCGAACACCAGCGCAATCCAGAACGCCCAGTGGCGGTTGTCGCGCACGAAGGCCAGTGTCGCCTCGATCACCGTGTCGATGAATGCAAACATGGTCACCCCAGCCAACCCCGCCGCGCAGGGTTAGTCTGTTGTGCCCCTGTCTGCAAGAAGCCCTCATGCCGTCAGGCTCGCGTGGATATCCATCGCCGCATCGCGCCCTTCGGCCACCGCCGTCACCGTCAGATCATCGCCGCCCGTTGCACAATCGCCCCCGGCCCAGACTCCCGGCACCGATGTGCGCCCCGGCCCCGTCACCGCAATCTTGCCGCCCTCGATGGCAACACCATCAGGCGCACCCTTCAGCGTTTGCCCAATCGCCTTGAACACCTGATCCGCCTTCAGCCGGAACGTCTCGCCCGTCGGCGTCAGGCCCGAAGGCCCATCCGCCATATAGCCGAATTCCACCTCGGCCACCGCCCCATTGCCATGCACCGCCACCGGTGCTGCATGCGTAATGATCCGCACCCCCGCCGATGTTGCATGCTCCTGCTCATAGCCCGATGCGCTCATCTTCTCTTGCCCGCGCCGATAGACAATCGTCACGTTTTCCGCCCCAAGCAGGCGCGACTGCACCGCTGCATCCACCGCCGTCATCCCCCCACCAATCACCACCACGTCCCGCCCAATCGCCAAGGTGCTGCGGTCCGGCGTCTGGCGCAGTTCTGCAATGAAATCCACCGCATCCCGCACGCCCGCCTTGTCTTCACCTGTCGCCCGCAGGGCGTTCACCCCCGCAAGGCCCATGCCCAAAAACACCGCATCATAGGCTTCCTGCAGATCATCCAGCGTCACATCCCGGCCCAACGCCTCGTTATACTTGATCCGGATCCCGCCAATCTTCAGCAGCCAATCCACCTCGGCTTGCGCGAAATCCCCCACCGCCTTATAACTCGCGATGCCATATTCATTCAGCCCGCCCGCCTTGGGCCGCGCATCAAACACCACCACATCATGCCCCAGCATCGCCAGCCGGTGCGCGCAAGACAGCCCCGCAGGCCCCGCCCCCACCACCGCCACCCGCCTGCCCGTCGCCGCCGCCCGCGTGAACGGATGCACCCCCTTGGCCATCAGCGTATCCGTCGCAAAGCGCTGCAGCCGCCCAATTTCCACCGGCTTGCCTTCTGCCGCTTCGCGCACGCAGGCCTCTTCGCACAGCGTTTCCGTCGGGCAAACCCGTGCGCACATGCCCCCCATGATGTTCTGCGCGAAAATCGTCTTGGCCGCCGCATCCGGTGTGCCCGTCGCGATCTGCCGGATGAACAGTGGAATATCGATGCCCGTCGGGCAAGCCGTGATGCACGGCGCGTCATGGCAGAAATAGCACCGGTCCGCCGCCACCCGCGCCTCGTGCCGGTCCAGCGGTGCCTCGTGATCCGAGAAGTTTTCAGCATAGGCCGCAGGCGCAAGACGCCCTGCAACGATTCCGGGGGTCAACGGGCTGTTTGGCAAAGGGGCCTCCGTGCGCTTGCTTTTGGCTGGCTATCTGGAAAATGCTGCCACGCGCCGAATTTTTTATCAAATGGTAAAATGTTTTGCGCAGCGAAATTCGTTACAAGCGCCCAAAATTAAGGCATCCGCAATCGGGTGCTTTTCACCCCGGCCCTCCTCGCCTATAACCATGCGCAATCACATGGCCAAAAGGCCCCATCAGAACCGCCAACCCGAGGACGGCATGAGCAAACATTCTTCCGATGCAGACGTGGCATTCATTCAGGCCTTGGCCGAACTTCTGAACGCGAATGACCTGACAGAACTGTCTGTCAAACGCGAATATGGCCCGGATGACCGGCTGGATGTGAAGGTCTCCAAGCAAACCCAGATGGTGGCGGCCCCAGCACCCGTCTATGCCCCGGCCCCGGCCGCCGCAGCACCCGCCGCCGCAGCCGCTGCGGCCCCAGCCGCTGCTGCACCCGAAGACCCCGCCCAGCACCCCGGCGCCGTCACCTCACCCATGGTCGGCACCGTCTATCTGGCCGCCGAACCCGGTGCGCAGCCTTTTGTCACCGTGGGTGCCACTGTGGCCGAAGGCCAGACCGTGTTGATCATCGAAGCCATGAAAACCATGAACCACATCCCTGCCCCGCGCGCAGGTACGGTCAAACGCATTCTGGTCGCCGATGGCAACGCGGTTGAATACGGCGCACCCCTGCTGATCATCGAGTAACCGCATGTTCGATAAAATCCTGATTGCGAACCGGGGCGAAATCGCCCTTCGCGTGATCCGCGCCTGCCGCGAGATGGGCATCAAATCCGTCGCCGTGCATTCCACCGCTGACAGTGACGCCATGCATGTGCGCATGGCCGACGAATCTGTTTGCATCGGCCCCGCATCATCCACTGACAGCTACCTGTCCAAGGCCGCCATCATTTCCGCCTGTGAAATCACCGGCGCGCAGGCCGTGCACCCCGGCTATGGCTTCCTGTCTGAAAACGCTGCCTTCGCGCAGGCACTGGCCGACCACGGCATCACCTTCATCGGCCCCACCGCCGAACATATCCGCATCATGGGTGACAAGATCACGGCCAAGGAAACCGCCGCCGCCCTAGGCATTCCGGTGGTGCCCGGCTCTGCCGGCGGGGTCGCAGACTTTGAAACCGCCATTGGCGTCGCCCGCGATATCGGCTTTCCCGTCATCATCAAGGCCACCGCAGGCGGTGGTGGGCGCGGCATGAAGGTTGCCAAGAACCCCGAAGAGCTGGAAATCGCCTTCCGCACCGCGCGGTCCGAGGCAAAGAACGCCTTTGGCAATGACGAAGTCTATATCGAGAAATACCTGCAAAAACCCCGCCACATCGAAATTCAGGTGTTCGGCGATGGCAAAGGCAAAGCCGTGCATCTGGGTGAACGTGATTGCAGCCTGCAACGCCGCCACCAGAAAGTCTTTGAAGAAGCCCCCGGTCCCGCAATCACCCCGGCGCTCCGCGCGCGCATCGGCAAGGTCTGCGCCGATGCTGTGGCCAAGATCAACTACATCGGTGCTGGCACGATCGAATTCCTGTTCGAGGATGATGAGTTCTACTTCATCGAAATGAACACCCGCCTGCAGGTCGAACATCCCGTCACCGAATACATCTTTGGCGTTGATCTTGTCCGCGAACAGATCCGCGTCGCCGCTGGCATGGACCTTTCCTTCACGCAGGATGATCTGGTCATCAACGGCCATGCCATCGAAGTGCGCATCAACGCCGAAAAACTGCCGAACTTTTCACCCTGCCCCGGCCGTGTGAAGATGTTCCACGCCCCCGGCGGTTACGGCGTGCGCATGGATAGCGCCCTTTATTCCGGCTATTCCATCCCACCCTACTATGACAGCCTCATCGGCAAACTGATCGTGCATGGCCGTGACCGGCCCGAGGCGCTGGCCCGCCTGCAACGCGCACTTGGCGAGCTGATCGTTGATGGCATCGACACCACGACGCCGCTGTTCGATGCGCTGCTTGCCGAACCGGATATCCTGTCGGGCAACTACAACATCCACTGGCTGGAAAAGTGGCTGGCCGCCACGTTTGGTGACTGATCCGGCCACGTTCCGGCTGACGCCTGATCACCTGCTGTCTGGTTACGCGCAGGGGATTTTCCCCATGGCCGAGGCCCGCGATGACCCCACCGTGCATTGGGTTGATCCGCGCCTGCGCGGCATCATGCCGCTGGACGGTTTCCATGTCTCGCGCAGCTTGGCCCGCCGCTTGCGCCGCTGGCCCCATCGCATCAGCGTGAATGCTGCCCTTGAACAGGTTGTGCTGGCCTGCGCCGACCGCCCCGAAACCTGGATCAACGCCACCATTCTTGATCTCTATCTTGCCTTGCACGCCCGTGGCCACGCCCACAGCCTTGAGGTCTGGGAGGGTGATCAGCTGGTCGGCGGCGTCTATGGCGTGGCATTGGGGGCTGCCTTCTTTGGCGAAAGCATGTTTTCACGCCGCACCGATGCCTCGAAAATCGCCCTTGCCTATCTGGTGCACCGGTTGCGCGCGGGCGGCTTTACCCTGTTTGACACGCAGTTCCTGACCCCGCATCTGGCCAGCCTTGGCGGCATCGAAATCAAGCGCGCCGAATATCACCGCCGCTTGGCCAGCGCCTTGGTCCAACGCGCCAGCTTCACGCCGCCCGGCTATTCATCCTCGCCCGAATCCGTCTCTTCGACCGCTGGTGCGTCCAGCCCCGGCACATCGCAGTTCAGCACCCAGACGTCATAACGCGGGTGATCCATCGCCGACAACGCCGGGCTTGACGCGATCATCCAGCCATCAAACGCCACGGCCTGCGCCCGGTTGTCCACGATTGTCAGATGGGCAAAGGCATCGGACGACGGATCGTTGGCCGGATAGCGGCATTCATCCATGCGGATCGTCAGCTGGCCCCGCTCCAAGGTCTGGCCCGCGGGCATGGTCACGTCTTCGGTTGCCCCGGACAGCTTGTCCAACCAGCGCAACACCCCACCCTCAGCCGTTGCCGTTTCTGCGTGAACAGGCAGGCCCAGACAGCACAGCATCAGCGCAAGCGCCCTCACGGTGCATCATCCCCCGAAGCCGCCCCCACGAAACGCATCAGCAAGGTGACCAGGCTGACCGACCCCTGCGTATCCTCGATCTCGGCCCCCGGTGCCAGCACATCGGCCGACCCGCCGGGCACGATCTCGATGTAATTTCCCCCCAGAAGCCCTTCTGAAGACACAAGAATTGCAGAATCATCCGGCAGGACAATGTCCTTGTCGATCTGTACTTCGGCATCGGCATAAAAGGTTGTCGGGTTCAACTGTAGCGATGTGATCGACCCGACCTTCACCCCTGCCAGGCGCACATCGGTGCCAACACTGATTCCATCAACCGCGCGAAAACTCGCGACCAGAGGATAGGTATCGGACCCACCCGAAAAGCCGCTTGTCTGGCCCGCATAGGCCAGAAACCCGATGGCTACGGCCAGCACCGCTGCGCCTGCCAGCACCTCAGACGTATTCTCAGCCATTATTCCGGTTGCCACGCATCATAGTCACGCCGCGCCGCCGGTGCTGCACGCCGGATTGACCCGGGCGGCGCATAGGCAGCATCCGTGCCCGTCAGGTTTTCCTGATGCGGCTTTTCCCAGGGCTTGTGCACTAGTGGCGCATCCGTCGGCGGCTGATCCCAGGTGAAATGCAGCCATCCGTGCCAGTCAGGCGACACGCGCGATGCTTCCATCTCACCGTTGTAAATGATCCAGCGCTTCTTGCCATCGCGCGTCTGGTAATAGGTGTTGCCTTGTGCATCGCTGCCCACCTTCACCCCGCGCCGCGCTGTAAACAGCTGCGTGCCCAGCGTCTGGCTGTTCCACCATGTCAGCAGGCGTTTCAGGAAATACATGGGCGGGCCTCCGTTGCGTTCCCTTCATATGGCTGAAGGCATCCAAAACGTCCAGAGGACATGCTATCGCGGCAGCATCTTCGGCATGCTGCCGCACCGCACCTCAGGCTGCGCGGTACTGCCGCGTCGCCCCCCCGCCAGCCGCCTTGCCCAATTCGAAGACTGACACCAGTTCCAGCAGATTTGCCGCCTCATGCGCCAGATCCTCACTCGTGCTGGTCGCCGATTGCACCATCGCGGCATTGCGCTGTGTCACCTGATCCAGCTGCCCCACCCCGATGTTGATTTCATGCAGGCCCGACGACTGCGCATTTGCGCCGCTGGCAACCCCTGCGATCAACCCTGAAATATCCTGCACCCGTCCCAGGATAACGGACAAGGCCTCACCTGCCTTACCCACCAGTTCAACCCCGCTGTTCACCTGTGAAGCACTGTCATGTATCAGTGTCTTGATCTGCCGCGCCGCTTCTGAACTGCGATGGGCCAGCGCGCGCACCTCGGATGCAACCACCGCAAAGCCCCGCCCGGCATCACCCGCCCGCGCAGCCTCAACCCCTGCGTTCAGTGCCAGCAGGTTTGTCTGGAATGAAATGTCGTCAATCACGCCCACAATCGTGGAAATCTGGCTCGAGAAACGTGCAATCTCGCGCATAGCCGACACTGCATTTTCAACCACCACGCCGCTGGCCGTAGCATCCGCCTGCGCACTGGCCATCACGCGCTCCACATCCGCAATCGCATTCGCCGCAGCACTGACATTGTCGGTCAGTTCCTGCAGCGCCGCTGCCGTTTCTTCCAGCGCCGCCGCCTGATTTTCGGTGCGTTGCGACAGATCCTCGGATTGCTGCTGTATCGAACCAGCACCTTCGCCAATGCGCGATGCGGCATTCACAACCGCCTGAATTGCTGTGCCGAACTTGTCCATCGCAAGGTTAAAATCATCGCGTAACGCCATGTAATCATGTGGAAATTTTCCATCAATCCGGGCAGACAGATTGCCCGCCGCCAGGCTGCGCAGGCCCGCCGTCAAGGCCTGCACGACCTGTGCCTGCTCTTTCGCGTCAGCTTCCCGGGAATCGCGTTCCGCCGCAGCAAGCTGCAGGTTTTCGCGCATCACATCCAGTGATTGCGCAATATGGCCCACTTCATCTTGCCGCTGGATATAGGGCACCGCGCTGCTGAAATCCGCCTTCGCCACACGCGTCATTGCTTGCGCCACCTGTTGCATCGGCACGCGCAATGTCAGATGCAAGGCATAGGCCCCCGCACCCAGCAAAACCGCAAACAGCACCGCTGCGATCAGATAGGCCCGGTTCTGCAGCGCCGCATAATGCGCCAGAATTTCGGCCGTTGACCATTGCAGCACAACCGCACCCGTCACAGCGCCACTTTCGCCAAACAGGCCCGGTGCCGCCACGATCAGACCTGTCGGGTCAGTTGCAACCGTGCCGGTCTCCATGGCGCGCTCCGCAAGCGTGGCCATCTGGCTGCGCGTCGCCTCATCAACCTCGCCCCACTCAGCCGCCGGCACATTCTGCAGATCATAGACGCCGCCACCGGCCAGACGCCCCCCCTCGCGCGCGGCAAAGGCCACGTAGGCATCTTGCACCACGTCAAGCTTGCCAAACTTCATGGCACCCGCGACATCATACGCGAGAGCCGCGCTATTGCTCAGCGCCAGTTCCTGCAGCCCCTCGGTGGCCACCTGGCGCACCAGCGTTGCCCCGTTAAAGGATATCAGCCCTGCAACAAGGGCAGTAATGACGGCCACCATCGCCAGACACTTGCCAAACAAGGAGATCTGGCCAAACCCTGGCCCGCGTGCGATTTTCTGCATCATGACTGCCCTTGAAAACGGTTATTGTTAAAGTGCTTCGGCGTTAACACCGACGGTCATCGTGCCAATCACGCTGCCAGAGGCCGGATCAACAATCGCCACGGAAATCTGTGCCTGATAGGTCTGGGTGGATTCGTCCAACTCCACCTCGCCAATCAGATGGCCTGTCGGACCATTGGGAAACACCATGGTGAACTTGTCTTCATCACCCTGCCACATGTCCGATGTCGGGGCCGATGCCGCAACGTTCAGGCCAAGCGCATCGGTGATGAACACTTCGGTGATCTTGCCGCCCGATGCCTCCACCTGCCCGCGCAGGAAATCAGATGCAGGGTTGTTCAGAACGGGTGTCACTGTCGGCATCTCGGCTTGCCCCACTTCGGCACGCCAAGCTGCATCGGCTGCATCAATCGCCGCCTGATCATAGCCCGCGCGTTCTGCATTTGCCGCAAGCACGGCTTGCACCAGCGCCGGGTCGGAAGACCATGTGCTGATCGCGCTTTCCATAAAGCCCTGCAAGGCAGCCTGGTATTCAGACGCGAAGGCAGGCGCAGACCAAAGCATCAGCGGCACCGCAGCCAGTTTCAGAAGTTTCATGCGTGTTCCCTTTTCCAAAAGCAAAACCGCCCGTATCGCGGTCTGACCAACATTCTGGGTAGAAAGGGTTGCGCATTGCCTAATTGCGCAGGGTCATTAGGCGCGTTTTTTGCGATCAAGGGCTGCCCAAAAGGCGTTTTGCGTAAAATGCGCAGCAAAAAGCCGCGGCAATCATGCCGCGGCCTTTGCCTGCCAATCACAGCTCAACTGGCTGTTGCCGGCTTTTTCTCTTTGACCTCGCCGCGCACGACAAGCGGCTGCACACCGCTGTTCACCGCTTCTTCGTTCACCACGATTTCCGACACATCCACCATGCCCGGCATTTCAAACATGCTGTCCAGCAGGATATCTTCCATGATCGACCGCAGGCCCCGTGCCCCCGTCTTGCGCTTGATCGCCCGCTTCGCGATCGCCGTCAGCGCATCCGGCGTGAAGGTCAGCTTGACCCCTTCAATATCGAACAGCCGCTGATACTGTTTGACCAGCGCGTTCTTCGGTTCCGTCAGGATCGTCACCAGCGCCGCTTCATCCAGATCCGTCAGCGTTGCCAGCACCGGCAAACGCCCCACGAATTCCGGGATCAGCCCGAATTTCAGCAGATCTTCCGGCTCCAGCTCTTTGAACAGCTCGCCCACGCCCCGGTCATCCGGCCCCTTGACCGTCGCCCCGAACCCGATGCCGCTGCCCTTGCCACGCTGCGCGATGATTTTTTCCAGCCCCGCAAAGGCCCCGCCGCAAATGAACAGGATGTTCGTCGTATCCACCTGCAGGAATTCCTGCTGCGGATGCTTGCGCCCCCCTTGCGGCGGCACTGACGCAACCGTGCCTTCCATGATCTTCAAAAGCGCCTGCTGCACGCCTTCGCCCGACACGTCCCGCGTGATGCTGGGGTTGTCCGACTTGCGCGTGATCTTGTCCACCTCGTCGATGTAGACAATCCCCCGCTGCGCCCGTTCCACATTGTATTCGGACGCCTGCAGCAGCTTCAGGATGATGTTTTCCACATCCTCGCCAACATAGCCCGCTTCCGTCAGCGTCGTTGCATCCGCCATCGTGAACGGCACATCCAGAATCCGCGCCAGCGTCTGCGCCAGCAGCGTCTTACCGCAGCCCGTCGGCCCGATCAGCAGGATATTCGACTTTGACAGCTCGATATCCGTTTTCGACGAATGGTTCAGCCGCTTGTAATGGTTGTGCACCGCCACGCTCAGCACGCGTTTGGCATGCACTTGCCCGATCACATAATCATCCAGCACCTTGCAGATATCCCGCGGTGTCGGCACCCCATCCGTCGACTTCAGCCCTGTCGTCTTGGTTTCTTCCCGGATGATGTCCATGCACAGCTCGACACATTCATCACAGATGAACACCGTCGGCCCCGCAATCAGCTTGCGCACCTCATGCTGGCTTTTGCCGCAGAACGAACAATAAAGCGTGTTCTTGCTGTCGCCGCTGGAATTGTTTGCCATCGTCATCCTTTGCCGCCCTGCCCCGTCTGTGGGGGTCGCCGGGCCCTTCAAGACCGCGTTCTTGGAAGCCTAAGACAAGCCTCAGGCTTCCACAATGTCAAATCGGCGCGCTCACTTTGCCGTGTCGTCTGCCTTGCCGCGGCTTTCCACGATTTCGTCGATCAGCCCCCAGGCCTTTGCATCTTCGGCCGACATGAAGTTGTCACGCTCCAGTGCCGCCTCAACCGTCGCCAGATCCTGCCCCGTGTGCTTGACGTAAATCTGGTTCAGCCGCAGCTTCAGCTTTTCCGTCTCGCGCGCGTGGATCATGATATCCGTCGCCTGTCCCTGATACCCGCCCGATGGCTGGTGCACCATCACCCGGCTGTTGGGCAGGCTGTAGCGCATGCCCGCATGGCCCGCCGTCAACAACAGGCTCCCCATGGATGCCGCCTGCCCGATCACCAGCGTCGAAACCTTTGGCTTGATGTACTGCATCGTGTCATAGATCGACAAACCAGACGTCACCACGCCCCCCGGGCTGTTGATGTACATGCTGATTTCCTTGGTCGGATTTTCCGCCTCAAGGAACAGCAGCTGCGCGCAGATCAGGCTCGACATGCCGTCATGCACTGGGCCTGACAGGAAAATGATCCGCTCCTTCAGCATGCGGCTGAAAATGTCATAGGCCCGCTCGCCCCGGCTTGTCTGTTCGACAACCATCGGAACAAGAGTGTTCATGTAATGCTCTACCGGATCGCGCATGGTGCCTCGCTGTGCTTTTGACTGTCGATAATACGTGTCGATGAACAGAGTCTTAGTTGTGCGCGCCGGGGGCTGCAAGGGCACCCCTTCCATTCCACAGCTCCCGCACTAGCTCGGCCTGCATGACAGATGCATCCCGTGCCGCCGGCCTTGCCCGCCTGAATGCCTTTTTGCCCCGTGCAGGCCTTGCCTATGCGCGTGATCGCAACCGCGATCTGCCCGGCCACCACGCCGTTTCCGGCCTGTCGCCCTATATCCGCCACCGCCTTGTGCTGGAATCAGAGGTCGCCGATGCCGCCCTTGCCACCCATGGCGCGCAAGAGGCCGAAAAATTCTTGTCCGAGGTTTACTGGCGCACCTACTGGAAGGGCTGGCTCGAACTGCGCCCCCGCATCTGGCAGGATTACAAACAGGGCCTGCAGGCCGCATTGAACCGCACCGCCACCGAATCCGGTCTGCGCAAGGAATGGCAGGCCGCCTGCGAAGGCCGCACCGGCATTGACGGCTTTGATCACTGGGCGCAGGAGCTGGTCGACACCGGCTATCTGCATAACCACGCCCGCATGTGGTTTGCCTCGATCTGGATATTCACCCTGCGCCTGCCCTGGGAACTGGGTGCTGATTTCTTTCTGCGGCATTTGCTTGATGGTGATCCCGCCTCAAACACCCTGTCATGGCGGTGGGTCGGTGGCCTGCATACACCCGGCAAGACCTACCTTGCCACCGCTGAAAACATCGCCAAGAACACCAACCGCCGCTTTGCCCCGGCAGGCCTTGCCACGCAAACCTTCCCCCTGCGCGCCCCCGCACCACCTGCCGCAGGCCCAGCACCCATCGGTGATGACTGGCCCCGCAGCGAAAACATCGCACTCTTGCTGCATGAGGATGATCTGGATGCAGGCTGGCTGCTGGCGCGCATCAATCCTGTGGCCACCGCCCTTGCCGCCTGCCCGGCTGACCGCTCACCCCTGACTGTCGCCCCGCAGGTCACCGCCTTTACCGCTGCCGCACTGGCCGATGCCGCCACCCGCCTGCCCGCAAATGCCAGCACCTTTATGGGTGGTGACCTTGTCGGCGATCTGCACAAATGGGCGCTGAAATCCGGTGCGGATAGCGTGCTTTCCCCCTATGCCCCCACCGGCCCCATGGCCGATGTGCTGGCCAACCTTGCCAAAAAACTGGCCGCCGATGGCATCACCCTGACCCGCGCCCTGCGCCCCTATGACGCGGCCCTCTGGCCCCATGCCACGCATGGCTTCTTCCGCTTCCGCGAGGCGATCGGCCGCACGGATGACCGCCAAACCACAATGGTCTTTGGTTAGCCTTCATCTGCCAGCAGTGCCGCAATAACCTTCTGAGTCTGCGCCGCGATTGCCGCGTCAGTCTGCAAGCCTGCCGCCACGATCACCGCCTTCCACAGCGCCCAGCCCCGCGCCCGGTTCCATGTGGCCGCATCCATCTGCGTGGCATCCACAAACGCCGCGCGTGCATCCCCTTCAAACAAGGTCCGTGCAACCACCAGATCACAGGCCGGATCACCCACCGCAAGCCCACCAAAATCAATGATGGCCGCCAGTTCCCCATCCCGCAGCAGCATGTTTCCCGCCGCCATATCCCCATGCACCCAGACGTCCGGCCCCTGCCACGCAGACCGAAGTGCCCGCTCCCACAGTGCAAGCGCGCGCTCCGCATCCAGCCTGCCTGTCAGCGCCGCAATTCCCGCACGCGCCTCTGCGTCATACACCGCCAGACGCCCACCGCGTTCAAAGTTATGCGCGCCCGGTGCTGGCCCACCCGCCGTATCCATGGCCCATATGGCGCGCAGAAAACCCGCCACAGCCCGCGCCAATCGCACATCATGCGAAGGCGCTGTAACCGTTTCACCCTCAATCCATTCGTAGACGGACCATGTCCACGCAAACAGCGCGCCCGCCCGTCCCAGTCCCACTGGACGGGGCACCGCAACCGGCAGGCCCTGCGCCAGAACCGGCAACCAGCGCTGCTCTTTCTTGACCTGCGCTGCGTAGCGTTCCGCGGATGGCAGCCGCACCAGTAACCCGTCGCCCAGCCGGAACGTGCGGTTATCCCAGCCCCC
>JBJOQW010000044.1:0-33731 GCA_046049665.1 Pseudomonadota bacterium
GCTGAACGCCCATGGGCGGTTCACCGAGGCAGGCTTTGTGCCCGTGCTGATGAACCTGATCTTCATCGCCGCCATGCTGCTGGCCGCATGGGCTGGCTGGGATATGGGCATGACGCTGGCCTGGACCGTGCCTGTAACGGGTATCGCGCAACTGGCCTTTACCTGGGTGGCAGCCGCCCGCATGGGCTATGTGCTGTTGCCCGGCCTGCCGCGTCTGACGCCGGATTTGAAGCGCCTTTTTGTGATTGCAGCGCCTGCATTGCTTGCGGGTGGCGTGGTGCAGATCAACCTGCTGGTCGGGCGCACCGTGGCCAGCCATACCGAAGGCGCCATTTCCTGGCTGGTCTATGCTGACCGGCTGTATCAGCTGCCGCTGGGCGTGGTGGGCATTGCCATCGGCACCGTCCTGTTGCCTGATCTGTCGCGCCGCCTGCGGGCGGGCGATGCGGTGGGCGGGCGTGACAGCTTCAACCGCGGGGCCGAATTTGCGCTGGCGCTGACCTTGCCCGCCGCCGTGGCACTGATCGCCATCGCCTTGCCGCTGGTGCAGGTGCTGTATCAGCGCGGGGCCTTTACCGCCGCAGACAGCGCCGCCACGGCCCTTGTGCTGGCCATCTACGGTGCGGGCCTGCCCGCTTTTGTGCTGCACAAGGTCCTTCAACCGCTGTTTTACGCTCGTGAGGATACCAAGCGCCCCTTCCGTTATGCTGTCATGTCAATGGTGCTGAATGCCGCCATTGCCGTCGGCCTGATGCCCCTGATCGGCTTTGCCGCCGCCGCCCTTGCCACCACTTTGGCAGGCTGGATCATGGCCCTGCAACTATGGCTTGGCTCGCGCCAGATGGGCGATGAGGCGCGGCTTGATGCCCGCATGCGCAACCGCCTGCCGCGTATCGTGATCGCCTCGCTGATCATGGGGGCTGTGCTGTGGGCCGCAGCTTGGGGCATGGCCGGGCCGCTGGCCGATGTAGGTTGGCGCTATGTGGCGCTGATCGCGCTGATCCTGCTGGGCATCGTCAGCTATTTCAGCATTGGTGCTGCCATCGGCGCATTCAAACTGTCAGATTTCCGTAATCTGCGCCGACGCTAGCGTTCGCGCAACCGCGCCTTTACCCGCGCCCAACCACCCGGGCTGACAAGGAAGCTGAGCCCAAACCCCGCCACAAAGCCCGCAATTTCGGCCACCCATAACGTGCCGCCACCAAACAACATGCCGATCACGAACTGAAAGAACAGCAGCGCCCCGATCAGCGAAAACGCCCGGTACTGATTGGCCCCCACTGCTGCCAAACGCACCCACATCAGAAACGTGAACGCCCCCACCAGCCCATAGACCGGCGGAAACGCCCCTGCGATCGGCATGGTCACAAACGGCACCGCCGCATAGACCAGCGCCGCAATCACCGCCGACCCCATGAACACCGCCACCAGCGCCCAGCCGCGAAACACCTCTCCCACCACTTTGCCAAGGGCCAGCAGCATGACAACTGCGAACACCGCGCCCGTCAGATCACCATGCACAAAGGGGTAAGTGGCCAGCCGGATCAGGTCTTCCAGCGCATAGCTTCCTTCCTGAACGTTCTTGCGGAACAGTTCGGGAAAGAATGCAAACCGCTCCAGCATCGCCAGCCGCCAGCCCACGCCTTGCGCCCCACCGGCAAGGCCCGCCGCCCCCGCCTGCAGCGCCAACTCGATCACCATCATCGGCAAGGCCAACAGCCAGACCACAGGCGGCAGTGTATTCAACGGCGATGTCCGATAGTCCATGAAACCCCACGATGTTGACGATGCCACCGCCCAAGGGTATGCGCGGAATGCAGATTTTGCCAGAGGATGCCGTTATGACGACCCCCCTACCTGCAGGCGTGACCCCCCGCATCTTTTCCGGCATCCAGCCATCCGGCGGCCTGACCCTTGGCAACTACCTCGGCGCGCTGAAACGCTTTGTCGAAAAGCAGGATGAAGGCATTGAAACCGTCTACTGCCTTGTCGACATGCACGCCATCACCGTCTGGCAAGACCCCGCCAAACTGCGCCAGCAAACGCGTGAAGCCGCTGCCGGCTTCATTGCCGCCGGGATCGACCCCACGCGTTCCATCCTTTTCAACCAATCGCAAGTCTCGGCCCATGCCGAGCTTGGCTGGATCTTCAACTGCATCGCGCGCATGGGCTGGATGGGCCGCATGACCCAATGGAAGGACAAGACCGCCGGCAAGAATGCTGAAGCGGCCTCATTGGGCCTGTTTGCCTATCCGTCCCTGATGGCCGCCGATATTCTGGCCTACCGCGCCACGATGGTGCCGGTGGGTGAGGATCAGAAGCAGCATCTGGAACTGTGCCGCGACATCGCGATCAAGTTCAACAATGACTATGGCGTTGATTTCTTTCCCGTGGTCGAACCCATCATCGAAGGGGCCGCCACGCGCGTGATGAGCCTGCGCGATGGCACCAAAAAGATGTCGAAATCCGACCCGTCGGATCAAAGCCGCATCAACCTGACTGATGATGCCGACACAATTGCCGCGAAAATCCGCAAGGCCAAGACCGACCCCGAGCCGCTGCCAAGCGATATCGATGGCCTGAAAGATCGCCCCGAAGCACGCAATCTGGTGAACATCTACGCGGCCCTTGCTGGCATGACACCCGAGGCCGTGATCACCGAATACGCAGGCGCGCAATTCGGGCGCTTCAAGCCTGCGCTGGCCGATCTGGCCGTGGCCAAACTCTCGCCCATCACCACCGAAATGTCGCGCCTGATGGCCGACCCGGCCGAGATTGACCGCATCCTTGGCGAAGGTGCCACACGGGCCAATGCCCTGGCCCGCCCGGTGGTCGATCAGGTCTATGACATCATCGGGATGATCCGGTCGCGCTGACAGACCTCGCTGTCACAGAATCGCGACAGACTCGGGCTAGTGTCCTCCCAGTGTCCCATCGCGACACTGGGTGTGGGTCCCTTCCCAATGTCCCCGGCGGTCTCCCCCGCTTTTGGGCCCTCGCCGTTTTCCCCCGGCTGCCCTCCCCGGCGGACCGGGGGCTTTTTTTGCACTCTTGCTGTGCATCTGTGCTGCTGGCACCGCACGCCGGGCATGGATACATCTGGGGCAGGCAAAAGGAGAGCCCTGCCATGACTATTCATCCGCAAACACGTGTCGGACATGTGCATTTGAAAGTGGCCGATCTGGACCGCTCGGTTGCGTTTTATCAGGGGGTATTGGGCTTTGCTGTGATGCAGCAATACGGGCCACAGGCTGCGTTTCTGTCGGCAGGGGGCTATCACCACCATATCGGCCTGAACACCTGGGAAAGTGCCGGCGGCACGCCTCCCCCGCCCGGGCATACGGGACTTTACCATACTGCCTTTCTGTTTCCGGACCGCGCATCGCTGGGGGCTGCTGTGCGCCGGGTGATCGAGGCGGGCATCCCGCTGGACGGTGCTGCAGACCACGGTGTCAGTGAGGCGGTTTATCTGACGGACCCCGATGGCAATGGGGTCGAGCTGTATCGCGACCGCCCCGAAGCGGAATGGCCACGCGACGCAAGTGGCAATTTATCAATGTATAACAAGCGCCTGAACGTGGCAGCCCTGATCGCCGAAGCCAACTGACTAGGAAGAATGGCGGACCCAGAGCGATTCGAACGCCCGACCCTCAGATTCGTAGTCTGATGCTCTATCCAGCTGAGCTATGGGTCCGTTGGCGTGCGGATTAGCCCCGCAAGGCGACGTTTGCAAGGGTGAATCTGCTAGTCGGCGTCTTGGCCTGCAATCTCTTTTGGCAGGCGGATCAGAAACTCGGTGCCGTCATCGTCCGAGCGTGCCAATTCAAGCGTGCCACCGTGGCCACGGACCAGTTCGGCAGAAATCACCAACCCCAAACCCGTACCCCCTTTGCGCACGCCCCCCTGAAAGGCGGTGAAAAGATTATCACGGGCACGCGGCGGCAGGCCGGGGCCGGTGTCGCCCACGCGGATCAGCCACGCCTGTTCATCTTCATGGGCCGACACCTCGATCGAGCCGGGTTTGCCTGTGGCCTCAATGGCCTGTTTCGCGTTGCGCACAAGGTTGGACAGGATACGGTACAACTGTTCCGGATCCGCGCGCAGCACATAGCCGGGCGGCACGTCCATGAGGGGTGCCACAGGGCCGTCAGCCAGCAAACCTTCGCCTTCCATCACGTCATTGACCACCGGAAGCAGTTGAAAACGTTGCAGAACCGGCGCGCCCTCTTCGGCTTTGCCAAAGGCCAGCGTGCTTTCGCACAATGACACGGCGCGGCTGATGGACTTGACCAGTTTGGGCGCGGATTTGGCCACCGTCGGGTCAGTGCTGCCCTCCATCCGGTCCGCAAAAAGCTGGGCCGTGGTCAGCACGTTGCGCAGATCATGGCTGATCTTTGCCACCGCCCCGCCAAGCTGGGCAAGGCGTTCCTTCTGCTTCAAGGCACCGGTCAGCTGCGTTTGCAGGCTGTGCAGGGCATCTTCGGCGGTGCGCAGTTCGGTCACGCTGGCCGATGGCGCGATCAGGCGGCGCGCGTCTTCGGGGGCTTGGGCATAGGCATCAATCTGGCGCACCACGCGGCGGATGGGCAGCACCAGAAGCACGCGCACGGAAAAGAATAACAGCACGGCCGTTACCGCGGAAATCAGCGCCGACAGCAAGAGAATGCGCAATCCGTAGTCCAAAAGTGCCGCGCGCAAGCCCTTGGTTTCCATGGTAATTTCAATCAGTAATCCGGCTTCGCGCACGGGGTTGCCGATCACCCGGACAACGCGGTTCTCGGGTTCGAACAGGGTATGGAATGCCTGGCGGATCAGCGCCCAGGGCATGGACATGCGCAGGTCTATTGTCTCTTCGATCTCGGCGGGCACGGCGGATGACAGCACAAGCTGGCGCACCTCATCACGGCGCAGCACGACGTTGAACACCTCAGCGTTGGCGAGAAGTTCGGATTCAAGCTCGGGCATGATCAGATCGTCCGAGGCCAGCACTGACAGGGCGGCAATCTGGGCCTTTTCCAGCCGCAGTTGCAGATAATCGACCTGAAAGCGCGCGACAGAGGGCACAAAGATCAGCACTTCGGCCAGCATCACGAAGGCGACCGTCAGCAGCAAGAAGCGCCCGGAGAGCGTATTGAAGAACCGCCCTGATCTTGTCTGCACGGGTGCCTCGTGATTGGTGGCAGAGGGTATGGTGACTGTTTTCATCGCGGGGTTCAAGAAGGGGTGAACATCGCCGCGCAAGTGCCTGCGAACGCTGTGTTAATTGGCCTGATCACCCGCATTGCCACGATCTTTTTCCCGTCTTGCTTGCGTCTTCTTTCCGTCTCTACGCCCGCTGCATTAACCCGCAACGTTCGCCACATTAACCAACTTTGCGAATCACGGCAAAAACCGCTGCACGGCGCGGACGACCTGTTTGACGCGCGGGCTTTCAAACAGGCTGGGGGTGAAATAGGCCCCGGCGGCGCGTTTGTTGATTTCGCCCAAGGTGGGGTATGGGGCGACCATGCCCGCCACCTGCCCCATCTTGAGCCGCGTGGCGATGGCAAGCGCCCAAAGCCCGATCAACTCGCCCGCGTGGGGGCCTGCGATAGAGGCCCCGACGGGGCGGCCCTTGACGACCATCAGCTTCAGCAACCCCTCAGCCTCGCCCATGGCCTGGGCGCGGTCATTGTGGTGAAACTGCTGGCGGATGACGGTCAGGGCATCGCCATGCGCCTGACGGGCTTGCGCCTCGGTCAGGCCTACCTGTGCGAGTTCGGGGTCGGTATAGCTGACCCATGGGATGTGGTGGGTAGTGGCTTTGGAAGGCAGGCCGAACAGGATTTGGCGGATGACAACGCCTGCGTGATAGCCTGCGACATGGGTGAATTGCAGGCCACCAGCGGCATCGCCCACGGCATAGACACGGCGGTTGGTGGTGGAGCGGAGGTTGGGGCCGACGGTGACGCCCTTTGGCGTGAAGGCGACATTGGCGGTGGCGAGATCAAGCCGGTCAAGGGCGACCTTGCGGCCCACAGCCATCAGGATATGGCTGCCCTGAATGGCGCGGCCATCGGCAAGGGTGACGGTGACATCACCATCGGTGCCGGACAGGCCTGCGACGGCGGTGCCTTCGAGAATCTCCACGCCCTCGGCGCGCAGGCGGGCCAGCACGATGGCGGCCATTTCGGGATCATCGCGGCCAAGGGCCTTGGCGCCTTCGACGACAGTCACGCGGCAGCCAAGGCGGCGGTGGGCCTGTGCCATTTCCATGCCGATGGGGCCGCCGCCGATGATGATGAGGTGCGATGGTTTGGTGCGCAGGGCGAAGATGGTTTCATTGGTGAGGTAAGGAGTGTCTTTGACGCCAGGGATGGGGGGGACAAAGGGGTGCGAGCCGGTGGCAACAACAAAGCGGCGGGCGGTGATGGTGGTATCACCTGCCTGCACGGTGGTGGGAGAGGTGAAGCGGGCATAGGCGCGGATGACGTTGATGCCAAAGCCCTCGAACCGTTCCTGACTATCGACGGGGGCGATGGTGGCGATGACCTTTGCGACATGGTCCTTGACGGCGGCAAAGTCGATTTCAGGGGTGGTGGGGGTGATGCCAAAGGGTGCGCCCGTGGTCATGGCATGGGCGTGGGATGCGGCGGCGATCAGGGCCTTTGAGGGCACACAACCGGCATTGAGGCAATCACCGCCCATCTCTCCACCTTCGATCAGGACAACCTTTGCACCCATCTGGGCGGCACCCGCGGCGATGGACAGGCCACCAGAGCCTGCGCCGATGATGCAGATATCGGTGGTGATGTTCATGGCTTGCTCCGGCGTTTGAGGAAGATGGGCAGGGCGGACAGGGCGGCAAGGCCAAGGATGGGGCCGATGACATGGGGTTGCCAGAAGAGCGAGAGGTCAGGGGTGGCCCCGGTGGCAAAGACCTCGCCAAGGCCAGAGCCGATGGAGGTAAAGACAAGGGCACCGGGGATGATGCCAAGGAAGGTGGTGATGGCAAAAGGGGCAAGCTTTGTGCCGGTGAAGGCGGGGATCAGGTTGGCAAGAAAGAAGGGGACGGCAGGCACAAGGCGCAGGATGAACAGGGCGGACCATTCATTTTCACGGATGGCGGACTGGATTTTGGCGGCAGTTCCGCCAGCAGATTGCATGCGGTCGGCAAGGGCGGCACCAAAGCCGGTGCGGGCGGCAAGGAAAATGCCGATGGCGCCAAGGGTGGCACCGGTGACGTTGTAAAGCACGCCGGGAAAGAGGCCGAACAGGAAGCCGCCAGTCAGGGTAAAGATCAGGGCGCCGGGCAGGCTGAAGGCGGTGGCAAGGGCGTAGGCTGCGACAAAGGCCAGGGATGACAGCAGGAAATTGGCATCACGGTAGGCAAGCAGGGTTTCGCGGTGGGTGGCCAGTGCGTCAAAGCTGAGCTGATCACGCAGGGTGAAAAACGCGGTGATGGCGACCAGGGCGATCAGGATGATCGGCAGGCGTTTGGCGAGGCTGGCGTTGGTCATGGGGTGGTGCTTTCATAGGTTGGGGGCAACATGACAATGGGGCTGGGGCAGCGATAGCCCCCTCACACAACGTTGACGGGCTGAAACATCGGGTCAGGTGGTGGGAAATCTGCCGGAAGGGTGCAGTTTTTGCACATCGGTGAATTGACTTGGGGCGGAACGCTGCATAAAGGACAGCCTTCGAATAGGGCGGTGCTCGAATCCCGGATGGGTTTGCGCCGCATGTGTGATGGAGAACTGCGATGAAGCGTACATTTCAACCGTCGAACCTTGTGCGCGCACGCCGGCATGGTTTCCGTGCGCGGATGGCCACCAAGGGTGGACGTCTGGTGCTGGCTGCCCGCCGCGCTAAGGGCCGCAAGAAGCTGTCAGCCTAAGGGGCCTGCCCCTGCGGGGGCGTTTCTTTCAGGATCAGAACCATGACGCCGCCGGAGGCTGATGTGACCCAAGGGATGACCGGGGTGACAGATGTGCCACCGGCGGTTTCCGTTTGTCTTGCGGTATTGCGGCAGCGGGCGGATTTTCTGCGGGCGGCGTCGGCGCGGCGGCAGGGCACGGGTGGTTTTCTGGTGCAGGCGCGTGACCGGGGGGATGGTGACGCGGCCGTGCGGGTGGGGTTCACGGCATCAAAGAAGATCGGCAATGCGGTGCTGCGCAACCGGGCCAAGCGGCGCCTGCGCGAGGTGGCGCGGGCGGTGCTAACGGGTGGGGGGCGGCCGGGCTGGGACTATGTGCTGGTGGCCAAGCCGGGGGTGACGGTGGTGCGGGATTACGCCCTGCTGCTGGATGACATGGCCAAGGCATTGGTGGCGGTCCACCGCCCCAAGCCATGACGCCGCTTGCGCGCATCATCGCGCTGCCGGTGCAGGCATATCGGCTGGTGCTGTCGCCTTGGGTGGGCCACGGCTGCCGGTTTCAACCAACATGCAGCGTTTACGCGCTTGAGGCGCTGGAGCGGCATGGAGGGATCAAGGGGGGGTATCTGACGGTGCACCGCCTGTGCCGCTGCCACCCATGGGGCGGGTCAGGCTATGACCCGGTGCCGGGGGCGGATGAGGGGGCGTGAGGGTGGGGGAATGAGCCCTTAGCTGTCGACCGTTGCAAAGTTCTGCGCCAACTGTAATGTCAGCATATCTGACCTTTAGGGGAGTGACGCAATGTTAGGGAGAGCATTCGCGGAACGCTGGGAGCAGGATTGGAACAGTCACGACTTAAGCCGCATAATGAGCCACTATCGTGACGACATCGTATTTCGCTCGAAGAAGGCGATACCACTTGTAGGATATGGCGAAATTCATGGAAAGCATGCACTTAGGGAATACTGGGCGGCAGCGCTAAGGCGTCAGCCTGAGCTAAAATTTCGAGTTCAGGATGTATTTGAAGGGCACGAAATGCTGGTCATTTCTTACCTCAACCATCTGTCTATCCTTGCAACAGAGACGCTGTACTTCGATGGCGAAGGATTGGTTTTCAGAGCCGCCGCATGTCATCGACCTTCGGACCTGTGACAGACGCAATGTCCGCATAGCCGACGTTCGACTTGGACAAAAACGTTGCCCCACAATATGCAGATCAAATACGGAAGTTACTGCCCGAGACAGAAACGCCTACATTTTGTCCTGGGCCACCTATGCGAGAAGCCCTCAGCCGCCAGCACGACGCCATTCGTCAACCGCCGTTTCGACTTGGCTTTGGTTCCTGCAATGCCAAACGCGCGGGGGCTCGGCAGCCGCCAGGCAAGACGAAATGTAACTGCGGAACCGTGACCCATTCATGATGCTGCGAAAGGCAAAACGATACTGCTGGAGCGGCCAATCGATGTTGTCAGGAGGCAGTTCCGGGCGCGTTTTTCCAAAGCTGCGCCAAGGACGGATAAAGAGACGCCATGCCCTTACCAACTCAGGAGGGTCGAGCCAAATGACGGCTTGTGCTCTTGGAAGTGCCCGAGAAAGAAGGCTTGGACCACCCTCGATTATCCAAGCCTCTCCCGCGACCACTTGCGACAGCGTCGCGTCTATTTCTTTTCTTGGCCTTTGTTTCCAGTTGCTCGTCAGCTTGATCGCATCGAAGGAAACAAGCGGTATTCCGGGCCGCGCATCACGCAATCGGCTCGAGATGTGACTTTTCCCCGCTCCGTTCGCGCCGGTAACAATCAACCTCTGCATCTGTCGCGTTCCTGCCAATGGTCCACTAAGCCGTTATAGACGCATTCCTACCGCTCTGCCAAAGTGCGCTTTGTCCCGCATAGCGGCCCTTCCCGTTACAGGATCACCTCCCAGCAATCGCGATTGCCCGCTCGGCCGCCAGCGCGGGTGAGGACAGGACGGGCACACCCAGATCCTGCAGCAGGGAGGCGGCGGCGCGCATCGAGGCTTGGGCAAGCAGGATACAGTCGGGCATCGGCCCCTCCGCCAGTGCCGCGCGGATGGTGGTGGCGATGCGGGCGGCAAAGGCCGTGTGATCGCCCTGTTCGAACAATGGCCAGGCGTCAGCGCACAGCACGACGTGGGGGCGCACCGCCCTACCCGCTTGCGCGGCGCAATCTTGCAGCAGGTCCAGCGTGGGGCCTTGGGTGCTGTGCAGGCAGAGGGCGACCATGACATCTGGCCCGGTCTGGCAGGCGGCCTCCATCACCGGGCGGTCAATGCGGAAGATGTGGGGGTGAGTGGCGGCCAGCGTATCGGCGAGGGGCCCGATGGTGGAGCAGGTGCAGACCACGGCATCGGCTGTGGCAAGGCTGGCCAGCACGGCCAGCACTTTCGCGCGCACATAGTCAAGCCCAAGCTCGCGTGCGTGGTCGAGGAGTTCGGGCATGACCTTATGCGTGCGGGTGCCGTGATAGCCGAGGTCATCAAGCAAGCCGTCAAAGGTGGCGACATGCACGGCTGCGGTGTGCAGGAAGGCGATGGTTGTGGGGGTGTGATCGGCCATGTGCGGGGCGCGGATCAGGCGACAAAGGGCAGAAAGGGGATGCGTTCGCGAAAGGCGGCCTTGGCAACCAGCGCATCAACGGCGTTCAGGAAATGCGGCGAAGCGTTATGCGCATCCCACCCGGCGCGGTTTTCATAAAGTTCATAGACGATGAATTCTGCAGGGTTGTCGGGTGAACGGTAGGGCATGAAAGCCTTCATGCCGGGTTCGGCCATGGAGGGGCGGACGAGCGATTGCAGAATGTCTGCCACGGCATCCGCCTCACCTTCCTTGGCGGTGATCCGGACAAGCACGACAAAGCCCGCGTTCAGGTTGGCGGCGGCGGGATCATCATAGGCGGACATGGCTTGCCCCCGGCTGGCCCAAGCTGCGATCAGGCCGGTGGGACCAATGATGCAGATCACTGGTTGTAAACTGTTCTGAAACGCGCAGCTTTGCAACGCTTATTGGGTGGCCATTGGCGGGTGGGGGCGTCAGTTCAGCTTTTCAAACCAGATGCTGACATCGCCGATGGTGACGCCAGCCTTTGCCATGTAGGCGCGGTTGAAGGCGCGGTTGTCATCCAAGAGCCATATCCAGTCATTGAAGGTGACGCGGGTGGTGGTGGCGGGGCCATCGGCAGAGGGGACGGGCAGATCAATGGTGTAGCGCCAGTTGAAGCGGTCGCCTTGTTCTTCGCCTGTGGCGGTGCCGATGACGCCGGGGGCTGTGCCGGCCCATGTTTCATCGCCGGTTTTCAGAAGGGTCCAGATGCGCTGTTCGGTGCTGCCGTCTTCATAGACGAAATCCTCGACCAGACGCAGGCGCTGCCCATCCCAGTCGCCCTTGATGGTGACGGTGAACTGGCGGCGCACGGTGCCGAAGATATCCTGAAACTGGCCGTAGGCGCGGAAATTGCCATCGAAGAATTGCTCCAATTCCAGCTCGCGGTCCGTCAGGCTGGGGTCATTGAAGGAGGGCGTGCCCGCACAGGCGGCCAGCAGGGGTAGGGCAAGGATGGCGGCGCGCATGGGGAACCTCTTTGACAGGTATACGATACAACGCGCTGGTTGGATGTTTCTTGCAAGCAATAGGGCCAGGCGCCCAATTGGAAACCGTCTGATGGACGCCCCAGTGGGGCGTTCATCGGTTTCCTTGGTCAAATCGGCAACGATTTGGCCAAGGGGCTGTCAGCGATCCTGACATCAGTAATCTGTCTGCGCCTGCCCCGGCGGGTGCGCTTGTCGCACCTGCCCGTGGTGGGGCAGGTGCGGGCAGATTTGTCACGGGCCAAATCTGCCAAGTGGCCACCGTATGCATCAGCCCTTCAGCCGCAGCTCTGCGCCCACAAGCTGGCGGGTGGGAATGACATGGCGGTCAAGCTCTCCCTGAATGGTGAAGAAGACATCCTTCAGGAAGGCGGCATCGTGAAAGAACCATGAATGATCGGCGTTGGTCAGATGCGCGAACCGCGCGCGGTTGGCATCATAATAATCACCCGTGTTCACGTTCACGGCCTTGGCGGGCGCGCCTGCTGGCAGGCCGATGCGACCCACACGCGGGGCGACGCCCACGCGTTTGGCACCGGAGATGGACAGGATGGAATCGTATGGGTTGGAGTAATTCGTCAGGCGCACGCAATGGCGATAAAGCGACGAGCTCGTCGGGCCATCGACCATGGACCCGGCGGATACATCGGCGGCGCAGAACATGACCTGACTGACGGTCCAGCTGGTGGCGGCAACGTTGGGGCGATCATCGGCGTCATCAAACGCCTCGCGCACGACATAGGCGCCCATGGAATGGGCAAGCACATGCACAGAGATGTCGCAATCCTGCTGCACAAGGCGCGAAAACGGCGCGATGCCATCGGTCACAAGGCGCAGGGCGGTAAGTTTGGCATCGGACCGGTCATCAAGATAGTTCAGCGCGGATGAGGCAGACGGCCAGTCAAAGCTGACCACCGTGCCCTTGTAGCCATGCTGGGCAAGCCCCGTGCGGATCAGGCGGTGGCGGGAAAGCACGGTGGCGGGATCATTGTTGAAGCCGTGCACGTAAACCAGCACGTCACCAAAGGGGCGGCCGGGGGCATTCGGGTCATGCTTGGCGTCATGGATGACGTGGTCAAACCAGTCACGCTTGGTGATGGCCTGATTTGGGTGCAGGTCAGTGGCGGCGGGGGGCACCTGCAGAAACCGCGTGGGGCCGGGGTTGGAACCGAATGAGCCGGAGGCAAGATTCCGGGCGACAAAGACATAGTCCATGGCAAAACCTTTCATGAAAATATGGGCGGTCAAAATTGAATGCAGGCAGCATAGCACAGACAAGGCGGCCTGCCAAAACCTTTGCATCGCGGGCGGGCTTGGGGCATGTGAAGGCATCTGCAAAGGGTAGCTTCGATGCTGGATGACGAAACGGAAATTCACCCGCTGTTTCACGGGGCGCCGGTGACGCCGGAGTTTCGCAAGCTGCGCAAACGGCTGGTGCAGGATGTGCGGGCGGCGATTGACACCTATGGCATGGTGGTGCCGGGGGCGCGCTGGCTGGTGTGCCTGTCGGGTGGCAAGGACAGCTATACGCTGCTGGCCATTCTGCACGAATTGAAATGGCGGGGGCTGTTGCCGGTGGATCTGCTGGCCTGCAATCTGGATCAGGGCCAGCCGAATTTTCCGGCGACGGTGCTGCCAGAGTTTTTGTCACGCATGGGCGTGCCGCACCGGATTGAGTATCAGGATACCTATTCGATCGTGGTGGACAAGGTGCCGCAAGGGCGCACCTACTGTTCGCTCTGCAGCCGGTTGCGGCGGGGAAACCTGTACCGGATTGCGCGGGAAGAAGGCTGTTCGGCGGTGGTTCTGGGGCATCACCGGGATGACATCCTTGAGACGTTCTTCATGAACCTGTTCCACGGTGGCAGGCTGGCGACGATGCCGCCCAAGCTTGTGAATGAGGATGGCGATCTGTTTCTGTACCGTCCGCTGGCCTTTGTGGCCGAGGCCGATTGCGAGGCGTTTTCGCAGGCGATGAATTACCCGATCATCCCTTGCGATCTGTGCGGCAGTCAGGAAGGGCTGCAGCGCGTGCAGGTCAAGCAGATGCTGGACGGATGGGAGGCGCGCAGCCCGGGGCGCAGGCAGGTGATGTTCCGCGCCCTGATGAATGCGCGGGCGTCGCATCTGCCGGACCCGGAACTGTTTGATTTTCTGGGGCTTGCCACGGGGCCGCGAAAAATTGCGGAAAATCCGATGCAACTACGTGACCTGGATTAACGATCCGATCAGCTTTTGTTCCCTAGTCTGCACGGGCACGGGCGATTGAGCCCTGCCTGACTGGAGGGAATTTGATGTTGGCTGCCCTGACCCGTATGCCCCTTGTGCAAACACTGTGGTCCTTGCGACATGTGGTGCGGCGGCCCGAGATCATGGCCTTTCTGCCCGCTGTGACGCTGGCCGCATTCTGGTTCGGCGGCGAACAGGTGCTGGTGGCCACGGCCCTGGGCCTGCCGATGCTGTTTGCGCTGTTCGGCGCATTCCGCAGGGTGGAAACAGTGCCTGACTTTCCTGACATGCTGGATGGGATGTCAACCCTGCCGCAGTTGGAACGCGCGCTGGACGACATTCTGAAGATGGGGCCGGTGACGGGAGAGACGACCGGGGTGCTGGTGCTGATGGTTGACAATCTGTCTGAAATTGAGGGCAGTTTCGGCAATGCGGCGGTGACGACGCTGCAAGAGCGGATGTCTGACCGGCTGCTCAGCGCGCTGCGCGGGCCGGACATGATTGCGCGGGTGCGCCCGGGGTGCTTCGCGGTGCTGCTGACGCCCATTCGCAGGCTTGATCTGGAGGCGATGATTCAGGTGGCTGCGCGGTTGCAATCGGCGATTGCACCGTCAGTGTCACTGGACGCGACGCGCATTTATGTGACGGCATCGGTCGGGTTCTGCATGGCGGCGCGTGCGCCACAACAGACCGGGCGCGGCATGCTGGATGCAGCAACCGCCGCTGCGCGCGATGCCGTACGCTGTGGGCCGGGGGCAATACGGGCCTATTCGGCTGAAATCGCAACGCGCCAGCAGCAGACCGAATCCCTGCGGGATGAATTGGAGCGGGCGTTTGACGAAGGTCAGATCCAGCCGTGGTTCCAGCCGCAGATTTCAACCGATACAGGTGCGCTGACCGGGCTTGAGGCGCTGGCGCGTTGGGTGCACCCTGAACGTGGCGTGGTGCCGCCAGCCGATTTCCTGCCCGCAGTGATGGACGCGGGCCTTGCAGCGCGGTTGTGTGACACGATGCTGGCCGGGGCGCTTTCGGCGCTGCGCAAATGGGATCAGGCGGGTATCCGCATTCCGCGTGTGGCGGTGAATTTCTCGGAATCCGAATTGCGCGATCCGCGTTTGGTCGAGCGGATCAAATGGGAGCTTGACCGGTTCGATCTGCGGCCCGACCGGCTGTGCATTGAAATTCTGGAAACGGTGGTGGCGGATTCAACGGCCGATGTTATTCAGCGCAACCTTTCAGGGCTGTCACGCCTTGGCTGCCCGCTGGATCTGGATGACTTTGGCACAGGGCACGCATCCCTGGGCAGTATCCGGCGCTTTGGCGTGGGGCGGCTGAAGATTGACCGCAGTTTCATTACCCATGTGCACGAAGACCGCGAACAGCAGCGCACGGTGGCGGCGATCCTGTCTTTGGCTGAACAGCTGGGGCTTGATACCCTGGCCGAAGGGGTGGAACTGCAGGAAGAGCATAACATGCTGGCGCAACTGGGCTGCAAACATGTGCAAGGCTATGTGCTGGCGCGCCCGATGCAGTTTGAGGATGTGGCCCCCTGGCTGACGCACCACCGCACCACGCTGCGCCCCGCGCCGCGCATCGGATCACGCGCGGTTTGAGTGCGGGTCAAATCCACGCGGGAAGCGGCGTGAAAGGTGCAAAACGGCGCAATTGCGCTTGACCTTTCCGCCCCCCTATCGTTGAACCGCCGGAACAGTTGACCCATCAACGGCGGTTCTACCCTATGGACGATCAGAACAAGAATCTTATCCTTGCGACCGTGCTGAGCATGATGGTCGTGCTGGTCTGGATGGTGTTCTTCCCCCCACCCGAGCCGCCTGTGCCAGAGGCGCCTGCCGCCGTTACCCAGACGGCCGAACCGGCCAACCCGGCGGTGGCGGATGAGGCGGCCACAACCGCCGAAGAGGCGCTGGCAGCACGCGTGGCCATCGAGACGCCCGAACTGTCGGGCACGGTGTCCATGCTGGGCGGGCGGATCGACGATCTTTTGCTGAACAACTACAAGGAAACGATCCAGCCGGGGGCCGAGGACGTGCGCGTTCTGGCCCCGATCGGGATGGAAAACGCCTATTACGCGGTGTTTGACTGGCTGCCGGGCGCGGGCCTTGCGCGCGAAGATGTGCCGGGGCCAAAGACCATCTGGCAAACGGCGGCAGATGCCAAGCTGACGGTCGAGGCACCACTGGTGATGACCTGGAACAACGGCAAGGGTCTGACCTTCACGCGCACGATCAGCGTGGACGACAAGTTCATGTTCACCATCACTGATACGGTGCAGAACGACACAGCGGCCGAAGTGCGTCTGGCGCAGCGCGGCGTCGTGGCGCGGCACGGCCTGCCGACCAATCTGGAAAACAATTACGTCGTGCACGAAGGCCTTGTGCGCCGCACGGATGGTGAGTTCAACGAGCTGGACTATGCCGATATCGAAGATCTGGCCGTGGTCGAGCGGGAGGGCGCGCCTGCCGAAGTGATCGAGGCGACAACCGATGGCTGGATCGGCTTTACCGACCACTACTGGATGGCCACACTGGTGCCGACGCAAGGCAGCGCCTATACCTCGGTCGCCAAGTTCACGCCGGGTGCGAACATCTATCAGGCCGAGGTGCGCCAACCCTTGCTGACGGTGGCCCCCGGAGCCTCTGCCGCGGCAACCCAACAGCTGTATGCCGGAGCCAAGGAATGGGAAACCATCCGCGGCTATCAGTCTGGCGGAATTACAGGTTTTATCGACAGCATCGACTGGGGCTGGTTCTTTTTCCTGACCAAGCCGATCTTTGCCCTGCTGCACTGGCTGAACGCGGTGATCGGCAACATGGGGCTGGCGATCATCGGGCTGACTGTCATTCTGAAGATTGTGGTGCTGCCGCTGGCCTATAAATCCTATGTCAGCATGGCGCGGATGAAGGAATTGCAGCCGGAAATGGAAGCGCTGAAGGAACGCACGGGCGAAGACAAGCAGCGGTTCCAGAAGGAAATGATGCAGCTTTACAAGGATCGCAAGGTGAACCCGGCGGCGGGCTGCCTGCCGATCCTGATCCAGATCCCGATCTTCTTCGCGCTGTTCAAGGTGATTTCGGTGACGCTGGAACTGCGGCACGCGCCTTTCTTTGGCTGGCTGCAGGATCTGGCAGCGGCTGACAGCTCATCCTTGTTCAACCTGTTCGGCCTGCTGCCATGGGCGGCACCGGCGACGGGCAGCCTTTTGCACCTGATCTTCCTGGGCCTGCTGCCGATCATTCTGGGCATCACGATGTGGCTGCAGCAAAAGCTGAACCCCACGCCAACGGACCCGGTGCAGCAGTCGATCTTTGCCTGGATGCCATGGGTGTTCATGTTCATGATGAGCACCTTTGCAAGCGGCCTGCTGGTTTACTGGATTGCCAACAACACGATCACCTTCGTGCAGCAGTACCTGATCATGCGCAGCCACGGGCATACGCCTGATATCTTTGGCAATATCCGCGGCAGCTTTGCCAAAAAGCCGGTGGCGGCCAATGTGGCACCGGCGAAACCGGCAAACAGCCCGAAAAAGCCGAAGAAGTGACAGGCACACTGGCCCATATCATCCGCCACCCGATCAAGGGACACGGGCGCGAAGAGCTGGGCCAGGTGGCGCTGACGGCAGGGGAATGCCTGCCGTTTGACCGGCACTGGGCGGTGGCGCATGAGGCGGCCAAACTGACGGGCGCTTGGGTGCCCTGCGCGAACTTTGCGCGGGGGGCCAAGGCGCTAAGCCTGATGGCGATGACCTGCGCGCTGGATGCCGAACATCGGCAGATCACGCTGACGCACCCGGATATCGGCAGCCTGACGTTTCACCCGGATGATCCGGGCGATCTGCCACGCTTTCTGGCATGGGTGGCGCCGCTGGCGCCGACGGAACGGGCACAGCCTGCGCAGATTGTCTCGGTCGGGCGGGGGATGACGGACAGTGATTTTCCGTCAGTGGCGATCTTGTCGCTGACGACGCTGCGCGATCTGTCTGGCCGCATGGGGCGTGATCTTTCAATCCACCGCTGGCGGGGCAACCTGTGGCTGGAGGGCGTGCCCTTGCGGGCGGAAGAAGACTGGCCGGGCCGGGTGATCCGCATTGGCGGGGCGGTGCTGCGGGTGGAAGAGCGGATCACGCGGTGCCGGGCAACCTCGGCTGACCCTGCAACGGGCCATGCGGCGGGCGATACGCTGGCGGCGCTGCAGGCGGCCTATGGGCATCAGGATTTCGGCGTTTATGCGACGGTGCTGGAAGGCGGCCACGTGGCCATTGGCGATGACTGGATGCTGCAATGACCCTGCCCTTCCCCTTGGCCGAGGCGCCTGATGAGGCCGCACGCGAAGCAGGGCGGCTGCTGTTTGCGGGCCCGGTGGATTTTGTCAAAGGCGTGGTGGCGATGTCAGGCCTGCCTGCGGCAGACAGGCTGGAGGTCTGCTTTGCGGGGCGGTCGAATGTGGGGAAATCCAGCCTGATCAATGCGTTGACGGGCCGCAAGAACCTGGCGCGCGCATCAAACACACCGGGGCGGACACAAGAGATAAACTTTTTCGCATTGGGCGAGACGCGCTATATGGTTGACCTTCCGGGCTACGGCTATGCCGAGGCGCCGGTGGCGGTGGTGGCCAAATGGCAGGCCTTGCTGCGAGCCTATCTGGCGGGACGCCAGACACTGCGGCGGGCCTTTGTGCTGATTGACACGCGGCATGGCGTGAAGGACGTGGATCAAGAGATCCTCACACTGATGGACCGGTCAGCCCTGGCCTTTCAGGTGGTGCTGACCAAGGCCGACAAGGTGAGCAAAGCCGAGCGCGAAGCGACAATCGAACAGGTGCGCGGCGCATTGGCAAAGCACCCGGCGGCCTTTCCGGAGCTGGTGGTGACCAGTTCGGAAAAGGGAGACGGCATCGAAACGCTGCGGGCAATCATCGCGACGCTGGTCTGACTGAAAATTTTAGTACTAAAATTTTCAGCCTGCGTCACACATGCTGGCCGCCGTTGATCTGCAATTCCGTGCCGGAAATATAGCTCGACGCATCAGTGCACAGAAACCAGATGGCGTCAGCCACTTCGCGCGGCTGGCCAAGGCGGCGCAGGGGCAGGGTTTCAACGATCTTGTCTGTGCCGGGCGACAGGATGGCGGTTTCCACCTCACCCGGTGCGATGGCGTTCACACGCACACCCAATGGCCCAAAATCATGCGCCATTTCGCGCGTCAGTGCAGAAAGTGCGGCCTTCGATGTGGCATAGGCAGCCCCGGCAAAGGGGTGCACACGGCTGCCGGCAATCGAGGTGACATTGACGACCGAGCCCTTGGCTGCGGCAAGCTCATCCTGCAGACCACGTGCCAGTACGACGGGGGCAAAGAAGTTCACATGAAAGACATGGCCCCATGTGCGCAGATCGGTATTCAGCGTGGTCAGCCGCCCGCCGCCCGGCAGCTTGGGGCTGATGCCTGCGTTATTGACCAAAGCATGAACCTTGCCGCCGACCTTGGACTTGATCACCTCGATGGCGGCAATCGTCTTGTTCGGATCGGCCAGATCAATCTCGATATGGTTATCCTCGCCGCCCGGCCAGGGGCAACGCGGATCAAAGGGTTGGCGCGAACAGGTCAGCACGCGCCAGCCTTCTGCGCCAAAGCGCTTGACGGTGGCATGGCCGATGCCACGTGAGGCACCGGTAAGGACAAGGGTTTTCTGTTCGCTCATGCGAGTATCCTTACCTTTCCTGTCAGGAATGGCAAGCGCTTGGCAGGGGGTGGCAAACGGGCTATCCACGGCGCAACGGAGGCGGGCATGAGAAAGCAGACAATGACCCTGAATGATTCCATTGCAACGGCGCGCGTGCTGAGTGAGGCGCTGCCCTATCTGCAGCGCTATTCGGATGCGGTGGTGGTGGTGAAATTTGGCGGCAACGCGATGGGCGATGATGCGGCCATGGCGGAATTCGCGCGCGATATCGTGCTGATGCGGCAGGTGGGCCTGAACCCGGTTGTGGTGCATGGCGGCGGGCCGATGATCAACGAGATGCTGGCCAAGCTGGGGATCAAGTCGGAATTCGTGCGGGGCAAGCGGGTAACGGACAAGGCCACGGTGGAAGTGGTTGAGATGATCCTGTCGGGTCTGGTGAACAAGCGGATCGTACAGGCGATCAATGATCAGGGCGGGCGGGCCGTGGGCATTTCGGGCAAGGACGATGACCTGATGGTTTGCGTGGCGGATGACCCGGAACTGGGGTTCGTCGGCCGCCCGGTGGAAATGAATGTGGAAGTGCTGCGCGATCTGTACAACGCGGGGCTGATCCCGGTGGTGGCGCCGGTGGCGACGGGCATGGAAGATAACGAGACGTTCAACGTCAACGGCGACACGGCGGCAGGGGCGATTGCGGGGGCCTTGAAGGCGGACCGGTTGCTTTTGCTGACGGATGTGGCGGGGGTGAAGAACGCAGGCGGCGAGGTGATGACGCAGATCAGCCCGGACGAAGTGCGGGCGATGATTGCGGATGGGTCGATCAGCGGCGGGATGATTCCGAAAACGGAGACGGCGCTGGCAGCGATTGAACAGGGTGTGCGGGCTGTCACGATCATGGACGGACGGACGCCGAATGCCTGCCTGCTGGAATTGTTCACAGACCACGGCACGGGCTCGCAAATCCGGTCAACCGAGCCTCGGGTGAAGCCGCGCGTGCGGCGCTAGACTTTGCGGCAGGCCGCGCCTAGGGTTTGGGGATGGATCACCCCGAGACGCTGAGGTTGATGGTATTTCTGTCGCTGTTCGCGCTGTTTGCGGCGCTGGAATGGCTGTCGCCACGGCGGGCGGCGCGCCTTGGACGGGCACGCTGGGCCACGAATGGTGCGATCATGGTACTGGGGGCGGTGCTGTTGCGCCTGCTGGCGCTGGCCCTGCCGTTGCTGGCAATTGGGGCGGCGGTGGATGCGGCGGGGCTGGGTTGGGGGCTGTTCAACCAGTTGTCATGGAACCCTTGGGTAGAAGGCGTGCTGGCGGTGCTGATCCTGGATCTGGCGCTCTGGACGCAGCATCTGGTCACGCACCGGGTGCCGTTCCTGTGGCGGTTTCACCGGGTGCACCATGCGGACGGCGATTTTGACGTGACGACAGCGATCAGGTTTCATCCGCTGGAAATTGCGGCGTCAATGCTGGTGAAAATCGCGGTGATCTATGCGCTTGGGCCTGCGGCGGTGGCAGTGCTGGTGTTTGAAATGCTGCTGAACGGCACGGCGCTGTTCAACCACGCCAATCTGGCGCTTCCCCTGTGGCTGGACCGGGCCTTGCGCCTGCTGCTGGTGACACCCGATATGCACCGCGTGCATCATTCGGTGCACCGGGCAGAGCATGACAGCAATTACGGCTTTTGCCTTTCTATCTGGGATCAGCTGTTTGGCACCTATCGCGCGCAGCCCATGGATGGGCATGACGGCATGACCATCGGGTTGGAATGGCAGGACGACCGCCCTGCCTGGCTGGGGTGGAGCCTGCTTTTGCCGTTTCGCAAATGATGGATGCGCTGCTGGCCCCGCATTGCCTGACGGTGCTGGGCGGCTTTCATGCCACGCCGGAAGATGGGTTGCCGAAAGGCACACAGACGCTGTTGATGCTGGGGCCTACACCGGATTTCTGGCCGCATCTGCACATCCAGCCCGAATGGGATGGCGCGCCTGATCCGGTGGATCGCTGGTCGCGCCGGGTGATCGGGCATATCGCCTGTGATCTGGGGGCCAAGGCGCTGTTTCCCTTTGGCGGGCCGCCGTATCATCCGTTCTACAGATGGGCGTTGCGCACGGGGGCGGTGTGGGACAGCCCGGTGCGGCTGCTGGTGCATGGCACGCAAGGGCTGATGGTCAGCTTTCGTGGGGCGCTTGCGCTGAAGGAACGGTTTGATCTGCCCCCTGCCCCGCCGCGGCCCTGTGATGGTTGCGCACAGCCCTGCCTTTCGGCCTGCCCTGCGGGGGCGCTGACGGGCGCGGGGTATGATGTGCCGGTTTGCCATGCGTATCTGGATACGCCGCCGGGCGCGGATTGCATGAATTCGGGTTGTGCGGTGCGCAGCACTTGTCCGGTATCACAAAGCTATGCAAGGATGCCGGAACAATCGGCTTATCACATGGGACAGTTCCACAAATGAAGCGTCTGATCCTGACACGCCACGCCAAATCAAACTGGGATGATCCCCTGACGCCCGACCATGAGCGCCCGTTGAATGAACGCGGCAAGGCGGCGGCGGCCGACCTGGGCCAATGGCTGGCCACGCGGGGCTATGTGCCGGATGAGGTGCTGTGTTCAGATGCGCTGCGCACCCGCAAGACGTGGTCGGGTCTGGCCCCTGCGCTGCCGGGGACGCCGATCCTGGAGCTGAAGCCGGCGCTGTATCATGCGGGGCCGGATGTGATGCTGGCGGTGCTGCGACACGCGGTGGGTGAGACGGTGATGATGATCGGGCATAACCCCGGCATTGCGGATTTTGCCGCGCGGATCGTGGCGCAGGCGCCGATGAACCCCGAATTCTCGCGCTATCCCACAGGGGCGACGCTGGTCTGCGATTTTGCCGTGGCAAATTGGGCGGATGTGGGCTGGGGCACAGGCAGCACGCTGGATTTCATCGTGCCGCGCGAGATTGTGGCCTGAGACTGTCCCATGATGGGACAGTTTTTCACGTCAATCATATCAATCGGTTAGAAAGCCCGCTTAGGGCTTTGTTAGGATTTGCCGTGTTCTGCAAAGGACCGCTCATCAAGCCTTGACGGCTTTCTTCGCTGGAACGCGCGAAGAGTGCCCGCAAGGGAACGATGAGCCCCCCTTGCGGGCAAAAGCGCGCGTCAGTGCCCCAGAATCTGCGACAGGAACAGCTTTGTCCGATCAGACTTTGGATTATTGAAGAACTCTTTCGGTTCGTTCTGTTCCACGATCTGGCCCTGATCCATAAAGATCACCCGGTTCGCCACGGCCTGTGCAAAGCCCATCTCATGCGTCACGCACAGCATGGTCATGCCTTCCTGTGCCAGTTCGATCATCGTATCCAGCACTTCCTTGATCATTTCCGGATCAAGTGCCGAGGTCGGTTCATCAAACAGCATGATGCGCGGCTTCATGCACAAGGACCGCGCAATCGCCACACGCTGCTGCTGGCCGCCCGACAACTGCCCCGGATACTTGTGCGCCTGTTCCGGGATTTTCACCTTGCCCAGAAAGTGCATGGCAATCTCTTCCGCTTCACGCTTGGGTGTCTTGCGCACCCAGATCGGCGCCAGCGTCAGGTTTTCCAGAATGGTCAGGTGCGGAAACAGGTTGAAGTGCTGGAACACCATCCCCACTTCGGAGCGCACCTTGTCAATGTTCTTCAGATCATTCGTCAGTTCCGTGCCATCCACCACGATCTGGCCCTGCTGGTGTTCCTCCAGCCGGTTGATGCAGCGGATCAGCGTGGATTTGCCTGAACCCGAAGGGCCGCAGATAACAATCCGCTCCCCCCGGTTCACGGTCATGTTGATATCGCGCAGCACGTGGAAGGTGCCGTACCATTTGTTCATGCCCGTGATCTGGATCGCGGTTTCGTCAGAGACTTGCATTTGTGCGTTCGCGTTCATGGGTATGTTCCTTAGCGGTGGTCGGTCTTCAGCTTTTGTTCAAGGTACATGGAGTACCGCGACATGCCGAAGCAGATGACAAAGAAAATGGCGCCGACAAAGATGTAGGGCTCCCAGTAGATGCCCTTCCAGTTGATGTCGGCGCGGACAACAGAGGTCACACCGCGCAGCGGGTCCAACAGGCCGACGAAAGACACCAGCGTGGTATCCTTGAACAGGCCGATGAAGGTGGACACGATCGACGGGATCGAGATTTTCAGGGCCTGCGGCAGGATGATCAGGCGCTGTGCGCGCCAGTAATCCAGACCCAGCGCATCAGCGGCCTCGTACTGGCCACGCGGCAGGGCAGCAAGGCCGCCGCGTATAACCTCGGCGAGGTAGGCTGCGGCGAACAGGGTGACAAGGATGATGACGCGCAGGATGATATCGAATTCGGTATTGGGCGGCAGGAAGTACTGCAGCAGCAAGGATGCGGTGAACAGCAGCGTGATCAGCGGCACACCCCGGATGAATTCGATAAAGCCGACGGCAAGGGATTTGACGATCAGCAGATCCGACTGGCGGGCGAGGGCCAGCAGGATGCCCAAGGGCAACGAGAAGGAAATGGCCGTGACGCCGATGGTGATGGCCAGAAGGAAGCCGCCGAAATCGGAAGAGCGGACGGCGGGCAGACTGATGTCGGCGATGCCGGACAAGGCATTGACCATGGGCGCATCAAGAAACAGCCACCACAGGACGGCTGCGACGATGCCAGCGCCAGCTGCGGCAGAGACGCCGATGACGGGCTGGGCCAGACGGTAGACGATGGCCAGCACGGCAAAGCCGATCATGGCCACGACAGGCCCCCAGACCGAGCCACCCCACAGCAGCCAGAAGCAGAGGGCCGGATAGATCAGGGTGAACCAGATCATCTGTTTGGGAAGTTTGTTGAACAGCACGGGGGCGATGGCGACGAACAGCAGCACGAACGCCAGCGTGGGGCGCCAGTACTGATCCTGCGGGTAAAAGCCGAAGAGCCACTGGTGCCAGCGTTCGCGGATCAGGGCCCAGCAGGCACCGGGTGCGCCTTCACCGGCCGAGGCGGCGATGATCTCGCGGCATTCGGCAAGGGAATTGGCGTTCCAGACGCCATTGAGCAGCCAAGGCAGGATGGCACTGATGCCCAGATAGGCAATGTACAGGGCCAGAAGTGTGGCGATGGTGTTCAAGGGGCCGGAAAACAGGTTCTCGCGCGCCCATTTGACAAGGCCACGTTCGCCAAGGGGGGCGGCCTGTTGCGGCAGCATCTCGGTGCGGACGTAAGAGAGGTCTTTCATCTCAACGCTCCTTCAACTGGATGGAACGGTTGTAGATATTCGCAACGGATGAAATCAGCAGCGACAGGATCAGGTAGTTCAGCATCATCAGAAGCATGCATTCAAGCTCCCTTCCCGTCTGGTTCAGGGTGATGCCGCCAAGGGTGCCGCGCAGATCAAGATAGCTGACGGCGATGCCGAGCGAGGTGTTCTTGGTCAGGTTCAGGAACTGCGAAATCAAGGGCGGAATGATCACGCGCAGGGCCTGCGGCAGGATGACAAGGTTCATCGTGCGGCCGGGTTGCAGGCCAAGGGCATAAGCGGCCTCGGTCTGGCCACGGCTGATGGCCAGGATGCCGGAGCGGACGATTTCGGCAATGAAAGCAGCGGTATACAGCACCAGTGCGACCAGCAGCGAGGTATAGGCGTGCTGCAACAAGACGCCGCCGGAAAAGTTGAAGCGGCCGAGCACGGGGATATCAAGGTGAAAGCCCAGGGCGGCCATCAGCGTCATGAAGGGCACGGTCAGGATCAGCAGAGATTGCCACCATGTGGTGGGGCGGTCGCCCGTGGCCTCTTGAATGGCATTGGCGCGGCGCACGACGATGCGGTTGACCCAGATGCTGCCCGCCAGCACGGCAAGGGCGGCAAGGAAGGTCAGGTTGATGGACATGAACCCCAGATCGAGCGAACCCAAGGGACGCTCGAACAGGGGCATGGGGGCGTGCAGGCCGCGGTTTGACAGGGCAAAGGTATCACCCAGAACCATGCTGGCGGCGGGCTGTTGGCCCGCGGCCTCCATTTCGGGGGTCAGGCGGAAATCTTTCGGCTCGGGCGTCAGTTCACGCAAGGGGGCTGCGATCATGAGGATCCAGAGCAGCACGGGGATGTTGCGGAAAATCTCGACGTAGATCGTCATGGCGCGGGCGATGATCCAGTTCTTGGACAGGCGCAGCACGCCGATGATGACACCCAGGATGGTGGCCAGGATGCAACCGGGAATGGCGACGGCAAGGGTATTGGTCAGGCCCACCATCCAGGCGCGGAAGTGGCTGTCGTCATTGGTGTAGGGCACAAGGGTTTGTTCGATGTCATAGCCTGCGCGGCTCCACAAAAAGCCGAAGTTGAACTCCTTGCCCTTTGCAGCAAGGTTATCGCGCACGTTGTCCAAGAGCCAGAGCACGGCAAGGCCGAACAGGACCAGTGCAATGATCTGGATCGTGTAGCCACGATAGCGCGTATCATAGATGAGCATGGAAAGCCGAAAGCCATCTTTCGGCACGTCTGTGGCTATAGCCATGAAACCCCCTGTTCGCGGCAGGCCCCCGGATGGTCCGGTTTCGAGCGAGGTCTGTGCCTCAGGCGCGCGCGGTCGTCTTGAATTCAGATTGGATAATGGAAAAGGCGCGCCGGTTTCCCGACGCGCCCGTGGTTCAGATCAACGGAAAGGCGGTGCGTACTGCAGGCCACCTTGCGTCCACAATGCGTTCAGGCCGCGGGCCAGACCGATTGGGGTGGACGAACCGATGTTGGCTTCAAAGATTTCGCCATAGTTGCCCGATGCCATGATCGCGCGCTTGGCGAAATCATTGTCGAGGCCGATCTTGGCGCCCATGTCACCTTCCAGGCCAAGCAGGCGCTTGACTTCAGGGTTCGTGGTCGAAGCAGCAACTTCTTCAACGTTGGCAGCGGTGATGCCCAGCTCTTCAGCCATCACGAGCACATAATGCGTCCAGCGCACAATGTCGCCCCAGTTGGCATCGCCATGACGAACGACCGGGCCAAGTGGTTCCTTGGAAATGATTTCCGGCAGGATCACGTGGTTTGCGGCGTCAGCCATCGTGGCGCGGCTTGCAGCCAGGCCCGAAGCGTCGGTCGTGTAGGTGTCGCAGGCGCCAGCCAGATACTGGGCAGCGGCTTCAGAGTCGTCGGCCACGTTGACCGGCGTGTAGGTCATGTTGTTGGCCTTGAAGAAGTCTGCAAGGTTCAGTTCGGTGGTGGTGCCGGTCTGGATGCAGACGGTGGCGCCATCAAGTTCCTTGGCGGAAGACACGCCGAGGTCTTTCTTCACCATGAAGCCCTGACCGTCATAGTAGTTCACAGCCACGAAATCGAACGCGAGTTCGGTATCGCGCGAGAAGGTCCACGTGGAGTTGCGCACCAGCAGGTCAACTTCGCCCGAAGCCAGCGAGGTAAAGCGCGTCTCACCGGTGGTTGGCACGAACTGCACCTTGGTGGCATCGCCCAGAACGGCAGCAGCCACTGCGCGGCACAATGCGACGTCAAAGCCCTTCCATTCGCCATTGGCGTCTGGAGCACCAAAGCCGGTCAGGCCGGTGTTGGAACCGCAGATCAGTTCGCCACGTGCCTTGACGGCTTCCAGTGTGGCCTGTGCCGAAGCGGCCCCGGCCAGCAGTGCGGAAGCCGCAATGGTGCCGAGGAATACGGATGTTTTCATGGATACCTCTTCCTGAGTTCCCGCCCATTAACGGGCGGTGTTTGTGTTGCGCCGCAACCTGCGACGGCCCCCGTGATGTAGTGGGATTTATCCCCGCAATCAACAGTTTGCGGCGAACGAAATTTCCGGGTCCACCCGTTCCTTTGAACCCATGTTTTTGCATTTAAAATCATGGCCTTGACTAAGGCATTGATAACACAGTTTTCATTCCGCCTAAAAATTGGTCAGAATTGTTCCCCACACAATACATAGAATCGGTCAGCTTGTGAAAAGGCCAATCGGCGCAATTCGGCCAGTTCGGCAGCCTCGTCGTCCGTGCCCCATTGTTCCGCTTGCCAGTCATCGTCGATCCGGCAGGCCTGCCACGCGTCCAAAGCATTGATTTTGTTAGCGGTAACGCCAAGCCCAAGAACCAATGAACCGCTGATGGCGACCAGATCGTGCAGGCCCATCAGGCGGAAGGGATCAAGCGCCGCCACACGGTCGGTCAGCGCATCAAGGCTGGCCTGCGGCTGGGGGATGGGGATCACACCTTGGGTGGTCTGCAAGGGCGCGTTCAAGGTGGTGGCGGCCCATTGCAGCAACGGGTCCCAGAGGGCGGCCTGACGGTCAATCAGGGCCTGAGGATAGGTCGCACGGTAGCACAGAAGGTCTGTGCTGCCAAAGCCTGCGACCTCGGCCACCACTTGCGCTTTCAGCGGGGTGACCTTGTCAATGGCAGAATTGGCGGCGCGGGTGACGGGCATGGTATCAGGGCGCACCCTGCCGGTTTGCGCCTGCCATTCATCGGCGGCAGCCTGTGCCATCGCCAGCGTGGGCAGGATGAAGGCGGATTTGGCGGGCGTGCGCACGGGGCGCGCGTCCAGATGCACGGTAAAGCCCGCCTCCGTTTCAACCGCGCGGGCCTGACCCCAAAAGCGTTTTGCGGCCCACTGGCTCATGCGTCACCAAAGGGATCGGCGGGCACGTCCTTTTCGCCCCAATCAAGCGTTTTCCACGTGCGGGCCATGTGGTCTGGCAGGGGTGCGGTAAAGGTCATCATCTCTTTGGTGATGGGGTGCTGAATGGTCAGGCTGCGGGCATGCAGGTGCAGTTTGCGGCTGATGTCGCCGCCAATGCCGGCCCCCCAGCCATCACCGGCATTGTCCATGTCAGAGCCGCCATATTTGCCATCGCCTAGGATGGGATGGCCGATTTCGGCCATATGCGCGCGCAACTGGTGGGTGCGGCCGGTGACGGGTTCAAGCGCCATCCATGACAGGCGGGTGCCAAGGAACCAAAGCACGAAGTAATCGGTCTGGGCGCGTTTGGCATCGGGGTAATCGGCCATCTTGGCGGGGTGGACGCATTGCATCTTTTCGCCTTCACCGCCGCGGCCATGGCCCGGGGCCTTCATCAGGCCATACTTGATGCTGCCCTTGCGCGGATGGGGCACGCCTGCGACAGCGGCCCAATAGATCTTGCGGGTATTGCGGTGGCGCAGGGCCTCGCTCAGCGCACGGGCGATACGGTCGGTGCGGGCCAGCATCAGCAGGCCCGAGGTATCCTTATCCAGCCGGTGCACGAGTTTGGGCTTGTCCTTGAAGCCGAACTTCAGCGCTTCGGCGAGGCCGTCAACATGCCGGTCGCCCTGGCCGGAACCGCCCTGGCTGGGCAGGCCGGGGGGTTTGTTCAGGATGATGATATGCTCATCCTTCCACAGCACGGCATTCTGGATCATCTTTTCGTCGGCAGCACTGATGCGGCTTTGCGTGCGCTGTGGCGCGGGGCTGTCAGGCAAAGGCGGGATGCGCACGGTCTGGCCGGGAATGACGCGGTCTGATGCCTTGGCGCGGGCACCGTCCACGCGAACCTGACCTGTGCGGCACATCTTTTCGACGGCACCCTGTGTCAGCTGCGGGAAGCGGCGCTTGAACCATTTGTCCAGCCGCTGTTCGCCATCATCGGCGCTGATGGTCAGTGTTTGCACGCCACTCATGTGAGGGTCCTTGCGATGGCGGCCCCGGCAATGAGGGCGGCGAGAGAGAGAATGACAGAAGCGGACACGTACACGGCGGCCTGTGTGGGCTGGCCGGATTCCCACAAGGTGACGGCATCCAGCGAGAAGGCCGAAAAGGTGGTGAAACCGCCAAGGATGCCGGTCAGCAGGAAGGGATGCAGGTGGCTGCCACGGGCGGTCAGGATGACAAAAAGCAGGCCCATGGCAAAGGACCCCGCCACGTTCACGGCCAGCGTGCCGATGGGAAAGCTGCCGCTGAAGGCGCGGGCCGTGGCGAATACCATGAGGTAACGCAGGGATGCACCGATGGCACCGCCGAGGGCAACTTGGGAAAGGGTCCAGATCATGCGGGGTCTTTGGGCCGGGCGGGGGGAATTGTCAACTTTGGGCATGCGAGCTACGAATTTTCGACGAAAATTCGCGATTTTTCGTCGAAAAATCGGGTGTCAGCCGGGGTGTCGTTTGGCGCGGAGTTTGGCGAAATAGTCGATCCGCTTTTTGAGCTCGCGTTCAAACCCGCGTTCTGGGGGCGCATAGTAGACTGGGCGCTTCATGCCATCGGGGAAATAGTTCTGTCCGGAAAAGCCATCTTCGGCGTCATGGTCATAGGCATAGCCCACGCCATAGCCCGCCTCTTTCATCAGCTTTGTCGGCGCGTTCCTGATGTGGTGCGGCGGGGGCGCGCTGCCCGTATCCCGCGCAGCCGCGCGGGCGGCCTTGTAGGCCACATAGGTGCCGTTCGATTTGGGTGCAAGGGCAAGGTAAACGACGGCTTGGGCCAGTGCCAGCTCACCTTCGGGGCTGCCAAGGCGTTCGTAGGTTTCCCAGCTTTGCAGACACACCGCCTGCGCCTGCGGATCGGCCAGACCGATATCCTCAACCGCCATGCGGGTGATGCGGCGCGCAAGGAAGCGCGGGTCTTCCCCCCCTTCGAGCATGCGCGCAAACCAGTAAAGGCTGGCATCAGGGTCTGAGCCGCGCACGGATTTGTGCAGGGCGCTGATCAGGTTGTAATGCTCTTCTCCCGATTTGTCATATTTGCTGGCGCGGCGCATCAGCCGCTTTGACAGCGCATCACGGTTCAGGGGTGCATCGGTTTTCCATGCGGCGACCTGTTCGATCAGGTTCAGGGCGGCACGTCCATCGCCATCGGCCATATCCAGAAGTGCGTCGCGCGCATCGCCCGTCAGCGGCAAGGCGCGGCCCAGTTCGCGTTCGGCGCGTTGGGTGAGAAGTTCAAGGTCCGTCAGCGAGAGGCGGTCAAGGATGATGACCTGCGCGCGGGAAAGCAAAGCGGCATTGAGTTCAAAGGACGGATTTTCCGTTGTGGCGCCGACCAGAAGGATGGTGCCATCCTCCATATAGGGCAGGAAACCATCCTGCTGGGCCTTGTTGAAACGGTGGATTTCATCAACGAACAACAGCGTCCCCTGCCCGTTCTGACGCCGTATCCTGGCGGATTCGAACACTTTGCGCAGGTCAGGAACGCCCGTGAAAATCGCGCTGATCTGCACAAAGGCAAGGTCGGTTTCATCGGCAAGCAAGCGCGCGATCGTGGTTTTGCCCACACCCGGCGGGCCCCAGAGGATCAGCGATGACAGGCTTCGCGCCGCAAGCATGGCACCCAGCGGACCGGTGGGTGCAAGCACATGGCCCTGCCCGATCACATCGGCCAGGCGCTGTGGGCGCAACCGGTCGGCCAAGGGGCGCGGCGCGTTCGGCGCGGGTTTGGGTGTGTCAAACAGGTCGGCCATGGCAGACAGGATACGCGGGTGCGGCCACAGGCGAAAGGGGTATTGGCCGGGCGCGGTGGCTTAGGCCTGCGGGCCAGAGACCGGGTTTGCAAGCGGTGCAAAAATGCCTTCAAGCCGGGTCAGGGCACGATCAAGCGAAAGTTCGGCACGGTAAAAGGTTTGCGCGCACTGGCCCAGTTCGGCGCGCGCGGCAGGCGTCAGGCCGGCCATGGCAATGACAGCTTCAGCAAGGGCGGCAGGGTTTTCCGGCGGGACGGTCATGCCTGCACCGGACCGGGCAACCAGATCGGCGGCATCACCTGCAACGGCCAGAATGATCGGGCGGCCTGCGGACAGATAGGCCTGGGTCTTGGATGGGATGGTAATGGCAAAAAGCGGATCATCTGTCAGATGCACCAGCAGGGCATCTGCTGCGCGCAGGTAGGCATCAACCTCATTGAAGGCGACGCGCGGCAGAAAGGTGACATTGCGCAAATCCAGTGCCGCAGCCTGTGCCTGCAGGTCTGGCAAGGCGATTCCTGCGCCCAGAAAATAGAACCCGATTTCGGGATGGCTGGACTGCACCTGCAAAGCCGCCTGCAACACAGAGCCAAGGCCCTGAGCCGGCCCCATGTTGCCGGCAAACAGCAACCGAAAGCTGTGTTCGGGGCGAAAGGGCGTAGTGCCCGGCGGCAGGGGTTTGGCATCGGCAGCCTCGGGCGCCCAATTGGGCACAACGTCAATCTTGGCGGACGGCACGCCACGGTCAGTCAGCAAACGGCCAAAACCGGGGGAAATGACGGTGATCCGGTCAACATGGCGGTAAACCCATGCGCAGACCACCCCGACCAGACGCAAGACACGTTCGTTACCGATCATGCCGGTGGCGCGCAGGGTGTCGGGCCACATGTCCTGAATATCAAGCACGGTGGGGGTGCGGCGAAACAGGCGGGCGATTGCGGCTGACAGGCCAACCGTCATTGGCGGGTGATAGACATAGACAATGTCAGCCCGGCGGGCGACGAAGAGCAGATAGATCAGCGACGACAGAAAGAAGCTGAGGTAGTTGGCGATGCGGCCGATCTTGCTTTGGCTGTGGCTGGGGTAGAGCGCCAGCCGGGTGATGGCCACCTGCCCTGCCATTTCGCGCCGGATGGGGCGGATACGATAGCCGTCATAGACCTTGCCGCCGGGATAATTGGGAAAGCCGGTCACCACCTCGACCTGATGTCCGCGTGCGGCCAGCCCCTGAACAAAGCCCATGCCTTTGATCATCGGCTCGGGGTCGAACCATTGGGTCAGGAACAGGATGCGTAGCGGTTTGATGGGCGGTGGCATCAGGTCAGGTCATTTACCCGGATGCCATCCCAGCTGTTGGACAGGCGCGCGGTGCCAAGGATCAGGCTGACCACACGTTCTGACGTGTTGGTGATGGTGTAATCGGCAGGCACGGGGTGCGGGGTGTCCGTCGCCACGCGATCAGCGAACATCCGCGTGGCAGCATCAACACCGGCCAGCATGGTATCGGTGTGCAGACCTGTCATGATCAGGCAGCCGACATCAAGGCCTTCGGGGCGTTCGATGGCATCGCGCGGGGTGATGGCGGGAAAGCCCAGCATTGATGCCTCTTCTGCGATAGTGCCGCTGTCGGACACGGCGCAGAAGGCGTTTTGCTGCAGATTGTTGTAATCGTGAAAGCCGAAGGGCTTCATGTAGCTGACGCGGCTATCAAGGGTTGCGTCGCCCATCGCCTCAAGGCGTTTGCGGGTGCGAGGATGGGTGGAAACGATCACCGGCATGTCATACTGCGCGGCAAGCGCGTTCAGCGCATCAACCAGTGCGCGCAGGCGGGTGCTGTTATCAACGTTTTCTTCGCGGTGCAGCGACACGATGAAATAGCCCCGCGCTGTCAGGCCCAGCCGGGCCAGCACGTCGGATGCGGCGATTTGCGGGCGGTAATGTTCAAGCACCTCACGCATGGGTGAGCCGGTCAGGTAAATGCGCCGGTGCTGGATACCTTCGGCAAGCAGGTGACGGCGGGCGTGTTCGGTGTAGACGAGGTTGAAGTCGGCGATATGGTCAACAATCTTGCGGTTGGTCTCTTCGGGCACGTTGCGGTCAAACGACCGGTTGCCAGCCTCCATGTGGTAGACGGGCACCTTCATGCGGCGGGCGATGATGGCGGCGATGGCCGAGTTGGTATCGCCCAGCACCAGCACGGCATCGGGTTTTTCGGCACGGATGACGCGTTCGCTTTCGGTCAGGATCTTGCCCAGCGTTTCGCCCAAGGACCCGCCACCGCTGCCGAGAAAGTGATCGGGCTTGCGCACGGCGAGATCGGCGAAGAACACTTCGTTCAGTTCGTAATCCCAGTTCTGGCCGGTATGCACGATGCAATGATCGGTAAAGTCATCAAGCCGCGCCATCACGCGCGACAGGCGGATGATTTCGGGCCGGGTGCCCAGAATGGTCATGACCTTGAGTTTTTTCATGGCTGCACCTTGTCGGCATAGGTATCGGGATTGGCCGGATCGAACTGATCATGCGTCCAGAACAGCGTCAGCAGATCACCCGTGCCGGTGTTTTCAATGGAATGGGTGTGCAGCGTGGGCATATCGACCGGGGCGGGGGCATCGCCGCTGACCTGATAGGTCCAGACCTCACCCGTCAGTACCTTGCGGATACGGATGGTGGCCTGACCTTGCACGACAAGAAAGCGTTCGACCTTGTGCAGGTGGAAATGATCGCCGCGCGTGACGCCGGGTTTGGTGGTGGACAGAAAGGTTTGCCCGCCAGAGCCGCCCTTTGCAGCCTCGAACAAGGTGCCGCGCGCATCGGTGTTCAGGCGCAGGGGGCGGGGCCAGCCTGCGGGATAGGTGGCGGCGCGGTAGCTGTTGAACAGGGCCACGTCGAAATCATCTGCGAAGGCGGGATAGATATTCGCCTGA
>JBJOQW010000045.1:0-11967 GCA_046049665.1 Pseudomonadota bacterium
AGGACCTTCATGCCCTTCTCGCAGTGCTCTGCGACGGTCTTGCCGAGACCATTGAAGCAGGTGATGCGGTGCCATTCGGTGTCCATGACCCGGTAGCCGTTTTCGTCGCGGATCGCGCGACCTTCCGAAAGGCGGGGGCGCGAGGTGGCCAGGGTGAAGTTGGTGATCTTGGTGCCGCTTTGGGTCGAGCGGACTTCGGGCTTCGGACCGATGTTGCCGGCGAGGATGACGATGTTCTGCATTTGGTAGCTCCTGTTTTTCCTGTCCCTGGGACCGTCCCTTCGACAAGACCCGAAAGAAGCCTGTCGGGTGAGGCGTGCACAGCTGGGCCATCAGACCAGACGGAAACCCCCAAAGGTCCGGGGTGGAGCGGGCAGGCGCCGCGTTTCCAAGGAAACGCTAGATGAACTTCTTGTCGATGCGGTGGCCACGGCTGGTGGTGACGCCCCGTTCGGCCAGTTCGCGCGCCAGCACGGTGCCTGAGCCGATCTCGATGAAGCGGTTGAAGACCCAGCGGACAGGCTCGTGGCTGCGTTCCTCAGGGCACTTCCTTCCCTTCGGCCGCGCTGTACAGGTCGAACCAGTCTTCGCGGGTAAGGGTCACGGATATAGCCTCGGACAGGCGGCGGATCCGGTCGAGGGAGTTTGTCCCCATAACGGGCATGATCCCCGCAGGATGGGCCAGAAGCCAGGCCACCGTCACCGCCGCACGGTCCAGGCCGAAGGCTGATGCCATCCGGTCAAGCCTTTGACCCAGATCGCTTTCGCCGGTCATCAGGCTCCCACCGCCCAGGGGAGACCAGGCCATCGCCCGCATGCCGGCCCTGCGGATCTCGGACAGGTCGCCGTTGGTGAAGGCCTCGCGGGCCTGAAGGCTCAGCTCGATCTGGTTCACCGCCAGCGGCGTCTTCATCCGCGATTGCAACAGCGCGCTGTCCCAGGGGCGGAAGTTCGAAACGCCCACCGCCCGCACCTTGCCCGAGGCCACAAGTTCGTCAAGCACCCGCCCCGTTTCGTCGAAATCCATGAAGGGATCGGGCCGATGGATCAGGAGAAGGTCGATCCGGTCGGTTCCCAGAAGGCGGAGGGATCGCTCGACCGAGGCCGTCACATGGCGGCGCGAGGTGTCGTAATGCTTGAGCCGCGCCCCTGCATATTCGCCGACAGGCGCGATGATGCCGCATTTCGTCACGATCTCGATCCGGTCGCGCAGGTTGGTCCCGCGGATCGCCTCTCCGAACAAGGCCTCGACCGTGTAGCCGCCGTAGATGTCGGCATGGTCCATCGTGGTGATGCCCTGATCGAGGCAAGCCTCGACCTTGGCGCGGATGTGACCATCGGATGTGTCGGTGTCATCGCCAAGCCGCCACATCCCGTAGACGATGCGCGACAGGCTGACGCCGTTTGACAGGGCGACTCGTTCCATTCGGATTTCCTTCCGGCTTGCCATCGAGATTATGACCCGGGCGGATATATCGCCCGGGTCCAGATTTCACCAGTTGCCGGTGTTCGGCATCGACGCCCAGGGCTCGGCCGGGGCGAGGTGTTCGCCCTCTTGCAAGAGCTCCAGCGAAATGCCGTCTGGGGTGCGCACAAAAGCCATGTGGCCATCCCGAGGGGGGCGGTTGATGATCACTCCCGCAGCCATCAGACGGGCGCAAGTCGCGTAGATGTCCTGCACGCGGAATGCCATGTGGCCGAAGTTCCGTCCGCCGGAGTAGGGCTCGGGATCCCAGTTCCAGGTCAGCTCCACCTCGGGCGCGCGGCGCGCCAGAGCTGCCTCGCGGTCCTCGTCGGCGGCAAGGAAGATCAGGGTGAAGCGCCCCTTTTCGTTCTCGATCCTCCGGGTTTCCGTGAGGCCGATCAGGTTGAAGAACCTGATCGTCGCCTCGGGATCGGTCACCCGGATCATGGTGTGCAGATAGCGCGTCATGCGGCGACCCGGGCCGCGAGAGCTTCCATCACCAGCTTCGCCAGCGGTTCGGCCGAAGCGGGGTTCTGCCCGGTGACGAGGTTGCCATCGCGCAGGGCGAAGGGCTTGAAGTCGGGACCGGATTCATGCCGCGCGCCCAATTCCTTCAGGCGGGTTTCCAGAAGGAAGGGCACAGCCTTGTCCAGCCCGGCCGCGCGCTCTTCGCTGTCGGTGAAAGCCGCTACGCGACGGCCAGCGACAACCGGCGTCCCGTCTGCCTTGCGCGCGCCCACAAGCCCCGCCGGACCGTGGCAGACGGCGGCGACGACCTTGCCGGCCGCGTCGAACTCGGCCACCAGACGGGCAAGCGCCGCGTTCTGGGGATAGTCGAACATCGTCCCGTGGCCACCGGGCAGCAGGATCGCGTCGTAGCCCGAGGCATCCAGCGTGTCGAACTTCGGGGTCTCGGCAATGAGGCGCTGGAAGGTCGCGTCCTTCAGGGCACGTTCGACCGAGGCATCGTTCTCGCCGGCGGGCTTCAGGCTGCGCGGATCGACCGGGATCTTCCCGCCTGCAATCGAGCCCAGCGTCAGATCCGCCCCGGCATCGACGAAGGCGTACCAAGGGGTGGTCAGCTCTTCCAGCCACAGGCCGGTGGGATCGTCGCTGGTGCCCATCGTGGCGGCCGAGGTGGTTATGATCAGGATCTTGGGGTTCATTTTGGTCTCCGTTCTTGGTGATGGACCCTAGATAGACCTCTTTACTCATCGCGACATCTTTTGCATTTTGGCATCACCCATCAGAAAATTTATGCCCGCCTTTGGAGCCCCCATGTCCCTCGTCCATCTGCGCACTTTCGTCGAGGTGCATCGCCGCGGCTCGATCAGTGAAGCCGCGCGGCTGCTCGGCCTGACGCAGCCCGCCGTGTCGGGCCACATCGCAGCCCTTGAGGCACAGTTGGGCCGCCCTTTGTTCCAACGCCATGCCCGTGGGGTCGTGCCGACCGCCGTTGCCGACGACCTTGCCGCCAGTCTGGGCCAGTCTCTGGACCGTGCCGAGGCTGCGCTGGCCACAGTCAAGGCGCGATCGGCCAAATTGTCGGGCGTGGTGCATCTGGCGGGTCCGGCCGAATACCTCAGCGCCCGCATCGCTCCGGTCCTGCCCCGACTGACAGAGGCAGGGCTTGAGGTGCGCATCCAGACGGGCAACAAGAAGAGCCTTTACGAACTTCTGCTATCCGACGCTGTCGATCTGGCGGTTACCGCCTCCTCACCCGAGGATCCGCGCCTTGACAGCCACCTGATCGGGACCGAGACGCTTGTCGCCGTGACAACGCCGGCGATGGCGGACGGCGGTATTGACGCACCCTTCGTCTCTTACGACCTTGATCTTCCGCTCATCCGCACCTGGATTGCTGCGAACGGACTGTCGTTGGACGGACGGCGTCCGGTGGTGTCTACCCCCGACCTCCGCGTTTTGCGATCACTCGTCCTGTCGGGTGCCGGCTGGACGGTGCTTCCCGACTATCTGTGCCAAGGTGACATCGACGCGGATCGGCTGGCGGAAATTCCAGCCCCTGCCGAGCGTCCTGGCAATGGTCTACGCCTCGTCTGGGCTAGGGGTGCCTTGCGGCATCCTCGGATCGCTTATGCACGCGATCTCCTGCTAGACGCGCTCGATACCCCTCGACTGAAATCCGCAGGGACTGTCTAGCGGGCCAACCCGACAAGAGAACCAATTGTCGGGAAGTGGAGAAGGTTGGACCGCAGGCCCATCCCCTCCGCTACAATAGTAAGCTAAGTCTCTGTAATATATCATTTTGTCGTAAGCGCCTTCATGTGCGCCCACTTCCAGCCCCACAGTGCCCCTTTGTGATTCCGATGTTGCGTTTCTGATTGTTTTCGTTTTGTGCCGCCCCAGCATGTAGTGGTGTATCGACAGGTAGGTACTGCATGTGCTCTAAATCAACTCGCTGAAGCATAGGATGTGCCCAGCCACCCAAACTTCAGGGTTGGCGCATGTCTGGAATTCATCCGGTTCGGCCTGATCTGTGTGACCGCGAATCCGCGCAATATGGCGTGCAGCCCTCTGCAGGGGCTGGTACTGCCAGGGCGGGAAAAGGCGCCGTGAAGACGCCTGTTAAGGCACCATCTTTTGCCGCAGCTGAAGCTGAACAGCCCTGCGTGACAACAGCGCCAGTCAGCATGCGAGAGCCTGAGCAGCCCTTCCTGCCGGATGTTGCCGTTGCTGCGCGCTATGCCGTGTCACGGCCAACGATCTGGCGCTGGACCAAGGCACAGTGTGGCGTCCCACAGCCGATAAAGGTGTCGAAGGTGAAATGCTACACCCGCTTCATATTGGGAAAGTCGGGGCTATCCCTGGCGCACCGTTCATCCAGAATGACTGCCGAATGCACCACTGGGATGCCTAGGCCAGGTGTCATGACGCCCAGACGGTGGATGCCCATCTGAGCGTTTTGGTACAGTTTTTCAAAGGCGATATCGTTCACGACGTGACCGAGTCCTCTGAGAATCTGATTGGCCGGTCGGCGTGTACTTGATTCCACCACTAGAGCGGGCATGCGGGCATTTGTTGTCCTTAAGCTTTCAAGCAGCTCCAGCCTGCAGTCTGAAGTTGTCGTGAAATCAATGATCCAAAAGATTGTCCATTCCTAGCGGGCGAAAATGGAACGTTCCTGTTGACATCAAGTGGATCGTTCCACTAATGAGATGGAACGATCCATAAGCGTGTTCGGGGGAGGGCGTGGCTGTGAACTGGGCGTTTGTCGGGGCAAGCACGATTGCCGGCCAGTACCTGACCGACGCAGTTCGGGCGATGGGGAACTGCGAAGTAGGCTGGATTGTCAGCGGCTCTGCCGACCGGGCCGCGTCTTTCGCCCAGACCCATGGCATTACCCATTCCGGCAGTGATCTGTCCGCAGCCTTGGCCGATCCTGCCGTGGGCGCGGTCTATATTTCATCAACCAATGAAAAACACCACGCTCAGGCCTTGGCGGCGATTGCGGCTGGCAAGCATGTGCTGTGCGAAAAGCCATTGGCAACCAGCGTCGCGGATGCGCAAGACATGGTTCGGGCGGCCTTTCGGGCGGGCGTTGTCTTTGCCACCAATCATCATCTGCGCAGCGCGGGCAGTCTGCGCGCCATCCGCCAGCTGATTGCAGACGGCAGGGTTGGCAAGGTTTTGTCACTGCGCATCTTTCACGCGGTCGAACTGCCGGTTCACCTGCGGGGTTGGCGGCTGGACAATCCGGTCGCGGGCGGCGGTGTGATTGCTGATCTGACAGTCCATAATGCGGACACGGCGCGGTTCCTGCTGGGTGAAGATCCGGTTTCGGTCGTGGGGCATATGGATTCCACCGGGCTGGGACAGGGCGTTGAGGATTCTGCAATGTCGGTCTGGGCCATGCCGTCGGGGGCGATGGTGTTCAGCCATGAGAGCTTTACCCACCCTTACGCTGCCTCGGGGATAGAGGTGCATGGCACGCAGGGCTCAATTCGGGCGCGGGGCGTGCTGTCGCAAGAACCTGCAGGCGAGATCGAGTTGATCACCGCCCAAGGCACAGCGCGTGTCGATTACGACCAAAGCGCGCTTTACGAGAATGTTGTTCGGAACTTCTGCGCGGCGGTGGCGGGAACGGCCCTGCCTGCGGCCTCGGGGTGGGACGGTGTGAAATCGTTGCAGATTGCCTTTGCGGTTCGCGATGCTGCGCACAGCGGTCAGCGCCAGACTGTGAATTATGGAGAGTCCCTATGACCAAGTTGACAAGTGCCGCGGACGCCGCCGCCCGCATTCCCGATGGGGCGATTGTAACAGTGTCTTCGTCGTCAGCTTTGGGCTGCCCCGATCTGGTTCTTGCGGCCATTGGTGCACGCTTTGATCAAGAGGGCCATCCGCAGGGCTTGACCACGATTCACCCGATTGCGGCCGGTGACATGTATGGCGTCAAGGGTGTGGATCACATTGCCAAGGACGGGCTTCTGGCGCGCATCTTGGGCGGGTCGTATCCTTCGGGTCCGTCGTCCAAGCCGATGCCGGAAATCTGGAAAATGATCGTGGAAAACCGGGTCGCGGCCTATAACGTTCCTTCAGGCATCCTGTTTGACATGAACCGAGATGCGGCGGCGAACCGTCCCGGTGTGCTGACCAAGGTTGGTCTGGAAACCTTTGTCGATCCGGTCCGCGAAGGTTGTGCGATGAATGCGGCAGGGGCCGTTGCACCGATTGTCAGCCGGGTTGAGTTTGGCGGCGACACCTGGCTGCACTTTCCCAACATCATCCCGAATGTGGCGATCATCCGCGCCACCACGGCGGATGAACACGGCAACCTGACCTACGAACACGAAGGCGCTTATTTGGGCGGGCTGGAGCAGGCCATCTGCGTGCGCAATCACGGCGGGCTGGTGATTGCGCAGGTTTCCCGCATGACCAAACGCGGCTCGCTTCGCCCGCATGATGTGCGGGTGCCGGGGCATCTGGTGGATCTGGTGGTGATCGACCCTGATCAGAAGCAGACCTGCGAAACACTGTATGATCCTGCGATTTCCGGCCAGATCATGCAACCATGGGACAGTTTTGCCTTGGCCGAACATGGGGTGGAAAAGATCATCGCCCGCCGCGCCGCGATGGAACTGCGTCCGGGCATGACCGCGAATCTGGGCTTTGGCATCAGCGCGATGGTGCCCCGCATTCTGCTTGAGGAAGGCCACCCCGAAGCTGTGACCTGGGCGATCGAACAGGGCGCGGTGGGGGGGATGCCGCTGACAGGGTTCGCCTTTGGATGTGCGTCGAACGCCGATGCTTTTGTGCCCTCGCCGCAGCAGTTCATCTACTTTCAGGGCGGCGGCTTTGATGTGTCTTTCCTGTCCTTCCTTGAGGTGGACGCCGAAGGCAATGTGAACGTATCGAAACTAGGCAAGAAGCCCTATCTGACGGCGGGTTGCGGCGGGTTTGTCGATATTACCGCGGGAGCAAAGAAGATCGTGTTCTCGGGTTGGTTCGAGGCGGGTGCCCAGATTGAACTGACATCTGAGGGCATAAAGGTTGCTGCCCCCGGCAAATTCACCAAGATGGTCGAGGCGGTTGAACATGTGACCTTCTCGGGCAAACGCGCGCGTGCTCTGGGTCAGGACGTGCTTTACATCACCGAGCGTTGCGTGATCCGGCTGGGCGAGAATGGCCTGATCGCGACCGAAATCATGCCCGGCATTGATCCGGCCCACGATATCGTCGCCGCCTCGGGGGGGCGGGTGCAGGTCGCGCCGGATGCGATCACGCTGCCGCTGTCACTGCTGGCCGACGCGCCGATGGGGTGGGGCAAATGAGCGCTGTTCACCTGATCCGCCACGGCAAGATTGCCGAGATGTGTCTTGATAACCCGGCCAAGATGAATGCCTTTACCGTGGAGATGCTGGGCCAGTTGGCCGCGCATCTGGAAGCGGTCGACAGCGACACATCCATCACCGCTGTCATGTTGACCGCCACCGGTGAGCGGGCCTTTTGCACCGGGGCCGATATCAACGCTTGGGGAGATCTGAGCCCGGCGGAATTTGCCCGCCACTGGGTGCGCGACGGCCACCGGATTTTCGACCGGCTGGCGCGGCTGTCGAAGCCCACAATTGCCGTCCTGAACGGCCATGCCTTTGGCGGTGGCCTTGAACTTGCCGCCGCCTGCGACCTGCGGGTGATGGCAACCGGCGCCAGCCTCGCACTCCCCGAGGCTGGCGTCGGGATTGTTCCGGGCTGGTCAGGCTCGCAACGCCTGCTGCGGCTGATGCCGGAACCCATGGTCAAGGAAATGGCCCTTTTCGGCCATCGCATCAAGGCCGACCGGGCGCTGGCTTGCGGGTTCGTGGCCGCCGTCGGGGATGATCCGCGCGCCCTTGCCATGGCACTGCTTGACCGCGCCGCAACGCTGTCGCCCCGCGCGGTCGAGATCACAAAGTCGATGATCCATGCCGCCGTTGGCGAAGACCGCGCCGCGATGGTCGAAGCCTTGGGAAGTGCGGCCATTGCCGCCTCGGACGACCGCGAAGAAGGCGTTGCAGCATTTCGCGCAAAGCGCAAACCAGACTTTTCGGGAAAATGAGCATGAAAGACCTGCATATCATTTCAGAACAGACGTTCGCTTTGCCGAAAACGCCCTATCAGGCCCGCCATTTCATCAATGGCGCCGCACAAGACAGCGCAGATGGGCGGACGTCCGACCGCGTTTCGCCCTCGCACGGGGTTGTTGTCAGCCAAGCTGCCCTTGGGTCAGCAGTCGAGACCGAAGCCGCAATCAAAGGCGCCCGCGCCGCCTTTGACGATGGTCGCTGGAGCCGCCTTTCCGGCAAGGCCCGCGCCGCCGTGCTGAGCAAAGTTGCCGATCTGATCGAGGCGAACGCCGAAAGGCTGGCGTTGATCGAAACACTGGAAAGCGGCAAGCCGATTAGCCAATCACGCGGCGAATGTGGCGGGGCGGCGGACTTGTGGCGCTATGCTGCATCGCTTGCGCGCACCAGTCATGGCGACAGCCACAACACGCTGGGGGCCGACATTCTGGCTGTGGTTCTGAAGGAGCCGATCGGTGTGGTGTCGATCATCACGCCGTGGAATTTCCCCTTCTGGATCCTTTCGCAAAAGCTGCCCTTCGCACTGGCGGCGGGCTGCACCTGCGTGGTCAAGCCGTCCGAAATGACGCCTTCAACCACTGCGATGCTGGCCGAAATGCTGGTTGAAGCGGGCCTGCCCGCCGGGGTTTGCAACATCGTGCTGGGCTATGGCAATCCGGTCGGCAGCCTGATGAGCACCCACAGCGACGTTGACATGGTGACCTTCACCGGGTCAACCGCCGTGGGCAAGCTGATCACCAAAAATGCAGGCGACACACTGAAGAAAGTGGCGCTGGAACTGGGCGGCAAGAACCCGCAGGTGATCTTCCCGAACTGCGATCTGGAAGGGGCCGCGGATGCGGTGACCTTCGGCATCTATTTCAACGTTGGCCAGTGCTGCAATTCGTCCAGCCGGATCATCGTGCATGAAGACATTGCCGATGCCTTCGTGGCGCGGGTGGTCGAGATGTCGGGACGCGTGGCCTTTGGCAACCCGCTGCACCCCGACACCCAAGTGGGCGCGATTGTCACATCTGAACATGCAGCCAAGATAGATGGCTATGTCCGTGCTGCCGTGGCAGCCGGTGCCGAGGTTTGCATCGGCGGTGGGCCGCTGACCGTGCCCGGGGTGGGCGCGCAGTTCTATCAGCCGACGGTTGTCCGCAACGTCACCCCCGACATGGCGATTGCCCGCGAAGAGGTGTTTGGCCCGGTTCTGGTGGTGCTGACCTTCCGCACGCTGGAAGAAGCCATCCGGCTTACCAACGACGCCACCTATGGCCTGTCGGCAGGCATCTGGTGCGATGACATTCATACCTGCCTTGAGTTCAGCCGCCGCGCGCAGGCGGGCACGGTCTGGACCAACACCTGGATGGACGGTTTTCCAGAGGTAGCCTTTGGTGGGGTCAAGCAATCTGGCCAGGGGCGCGAGATCGGGGCCTACGGTTTTGACGAATTCCTTGAGGTGAAATCGTTGGTCATGCGGATCGGCCGCAGCCGCGCACCTTGGGTGAAACAGGCCTGATCCCTGCGGGGAAAGGGCAAAACAAACGCAATGGGAGGAGACCAATATGCGTAGCTATTTTGGGAAGAAAATGACTTTTGTGGCGGCATTGCTGGCGACAACCAGCATGGCCGTCGCGGAAGACGTCGAAGTTCTGCATTGGTGGACGTCGGGCGGTGAAGCCGCTGCGCTGAACGTCCTTAAGGACGATCTGGCTGGAAAATCCATCGGTTGGGTCGACATGCCTGTGGCTGGTGGCGGCGGTGAGGCTGCCATGACCACCTTGCGCGCGCGCGTGACTGCAGGTGATGCGCCAACAGCCGTGCAGATGCTTGGCTTTGACATTCTGGACTGGGCCGCCGAAGGCAAGCTTGCCAACCTCAATGACGTCGCCGCAGCCGAAGGCTGGGATACCGTGGTTCCCGCCGCCTTGCAGGCGTTTGCAAAGGTTGATGGCAACTGGGTTTCAGCCCCGGTGAACGTGCACTCGACCAACTGGGTCTGGGCCAACAAATCCGTGCTGGATGGCCTTGGCATTGCCCAGCCAACCACGTGGGACGAGTTCGTGGCCGCGATGCAGGCCGTCAAGGACAGCGGCAAGACCGCGCTCGCCCATGGCGGGCAAGCCTGGCAGGATGCCACCATGTTTGATGGTGTCGTGCTGTCGGTTGGCGGGGTTGATTTCTACAAGAAAGCCTTCATCGACCTTGATCCGGAAGCACTGGGATCAGCGCAGATGGTTGAAGTCTTCAACCGCATGGCCACGCTGCGCGGCTTTGTCGACGACAACTTCTCGGGTCGTGACTGGAACCTCGCGTCCGCCATGGTTATCAACAACGAAGCCGCTTTCCAGATCATGGGCGACTGGGCCAAGGGCGAGTTTCTGAAGGCTGGCAAGGTGCCGGGCACCGACTTCCTGTGCTTCCGCGTGCCGGGCAGCCAGGGCATGGTCGCCTTCAACTCTGACCAGTTCGCGATGTTCGGGCAGACCGAGGAAGGTGCCATGGCCGCACAGGGCGAAATGGCCCGCGCGATCATGTCGCCGTCGTTCCAGTCGGCGTTCAACGTGGTCAAAGGTTCGGTTCCCGCCCGTACGGACGTGCCGAACGACGCCTTCGACGACTGCGGCAAACAAGGCATGGCTGAACTGGCAGAAGCATCGGCCAATGGCACGCTGGTGGGGTCAATCGCCCACGGCCACGCCAACCCCGCAGCTGTGAAAAACGCGATCTATGATGTGGTGACCGCGCATTTCAATGGTGAATACGATGCGGCAACGGCGGCGGCCAATCTGGTTACCGCGATCGAGGCCGCACAGTAACCCCACTGGAAAGGGGGGTGCGCCCCCCTTTCCGATCTACCCCAAGACCCTGACGCCAACCGCAGGCATTGCGCGGTAAAGAGAGAAGTCATGGCCAATAGCGCGCCCCAAGTTGATCTACGCACACGTTTGCAGGACTGGATACCAAAGCTGGTACTGTCGCCTTCACTCGCGGCCATGCTGATTTTCGTTTACGGCTTCATCGCCTTTACATTCTACCTCAGCTTCACTGATTCCCGGATGCTGCCCAGCTATGACTGGGTCGGGTTTGAGAATTACGCCAAGCTGTGGAACCTGTCGGCCTGGTGGGTGGCGGTCGTCAACCTGATGATCTTTGCCTCGCTTTACATCATCATCTGCACGGCAATCGGCCTGACGCTGGCCATTCTGCTGGATCAGAAAATCCGCGGCGAAGGCGTATTGCGCCCGATCTACCTGTACCCAATGGCCCTGTCGTTCATCGTCACGGGCACCGCCTGGAAATGGATCATGGACCCTGGTATCGGCATTGAAAACTCAATGCACTTGTGGGGTTGGACCAGCTTTCAGTTCAACTGGATCAAGGACCGCGACATGGCGATCTACACGGTCGTCATCGCCGCCGTCTGGCAAACTTCGGGCTTTGTGATGGCAATGTTCCTTGCGGGTCTGCGCGGAATCGACAATGAAATCCTGAAGGCTGCCCAGATTGATGGCGCATCAAACTTCAGCCTTTACCGCCGTATCGTCATACCCCTTCTGCGCCCGGCGTTTCTGTCGGCCTTCGTCATCCTTGCGCACCTGGCGGTCAAATCCTATGACCTGATCATCGCACTGACGGGCGGCGGGCCGGGGCGCGCTACCGAACTGCCCGCGACCTTCATGTATTCCTACACTTTCACCCGCAATTCGATGGGTATTGGCGCGGCCAGTGCCGTGATCATGCTGATGACCATTGCCGCGATCATGACCCCCTACCTTTACGCCGAACTGAAGGAGAAGTCGTGATGGCCGCCGTTGAACAGGATACCGCCGTCCGCACAGGTCGCATCAGCCGCATCTTCATCTACTCCATCCTGTTGGTTTTCATGGCCTTCTACATGATGCCGCTGTTCGTCATGCTGGCCAATTCGCTGAAACC
>JBJOQW010000046.1:0-9787 GCA_046049665.1 Pseudomonadota bacterium
ATACGCCGGATGATATCATCTTTGACTGGCTGCAAGAGGTAAGCTACCCCAACCAGCCGTTCGGGCGCACCATTCTGGGGCCAGCCGAACGCGTGGGGGCGTTTCAGCGTGATGATCTGACGGGTTTTGTGCGTGAACACTATGCGCCAAACCAGATGATCCTGTCGGCCTCGGGCGGGGTGGATCACGATGCGATCGTGCGGCAGGCCGAGGCGCTGTTCGGGCATCTGAAGGCGCAGGATGAAAGTAGGATCTTGCCCGCGCGGTTTGATGGCGGCGAAAAGCGCAAAGTGAAAAAGCTGGAACAGGCGCATTTCGCGCTGGCGTTCGAGGCACCGGGTTACCGTGATGATGCTGTTTATGCAGCACAGGTCTATGCAACGGCGATGGGGGGCGGCATGTCATCCCGTCTGTTCCAGAAGGTGCGCGAGGAGCGGGGGCTGTGCTATTCAATCTTCGCGCAGTCGGGCGCGTATGAGGATACGGGGCAGATCACGATCTATGCGGGCACGTCCGAGGCCGAGATTGGCGCGCTGGCGGACCTGACGGTGGACGAGTTGAAACGCGCGGCGACGGATATGAGCGAGGCTGAGGTGGCGCGGGCGCGGGCGCAGTTGAAGGCGGGGCTCTTGATGGGCATGGAAAGCCCGTCAAACCGGGCTGAACGCAATGCACGGCTGCTGGCGATCTGGGGGCGGGTGCCAACGGCGGATGAGGCGGTGGCCAAAATTGATGCAGTCACAGCGGGTGCGGTGCAGGATTATGCAGGCGCTTTGCTGGGCGCGAAATCGGCGCTGGCGCTTTATGGCCCGGTGAAGGGCGCGCCGGGGATTGCGGCGATCAAGGGCAGGCTTGCGGCCTGATGCTGGGTGTGCGGCGCAAGCCAAAGCTGGAAACCGAACGGATGACGCTGCGCCTGCCTGCGCATGCCGACTGGCGCGCGTGGTCGGCGCTGCGCGAGGCATCGGCCACCTTCCTGACCCCTTGGGAGCCGGTCTGGGCGCATGACCATCTGTCGCGCAAGGCCTTTACCAACCGCGTTTACTGGGCGGCACGGGCGGAGACGCAAGGTACGGCCTTGCCGCTGCTGATGATCCGGCGGGCAGATCAGGCGCTGCTGGGGGCGATCACGCTGGACAATATCCGCAGGGGGCCTGCTCAGACAGGCACGCTGGGCTATTGGATCGGAGCGGAACATGCGCGGCAGGGTTTCATGCGCGAAGCGATCCTGAGCGTGGTGCATCATGCGTTCACGACACTGGACCTGAGCCGGATCGAGGCGGCGTGTTTGCCGGAAAACGCACCGAGCCGGGGTGTGCTGGAAAAATGCGGCTTCAAGTACGAAGGTGTGGCGCAAAGCTATCTGCAGATCAACGGGCGCTGGCGCAACCATGTGCTTTACGCCAACTTGCGCGGCGACCGGCGCGGGCGCACGGATGTGGGCTGACCTTTAACGGGGCCGCCGTCCCCTCGGGCCCCGTTTGAAGAAAACGAAGCCCTCGGTGACGGCACTGCCGTGGCATGATGCCAAAGGTTGCCTTTGCGGCACGGTCGGATGAGTATTTGGGCAAAGAGAAAACAGCCCTTTCATCTTTGCGCAAATATCCTCGCTGAACGCCCTTGGAGGGCGAAAAGTGATGACCGTGGGCGCTTGATTGGGCCTGACAATCGCCTAGCTGCTTTTTTGGAGGTGCCCCATGCGTCTGCTGCCCCTGATCCTTGCGATACTTCCCGCGGCCGCCATGGCGCAGGATGACCGTCTGCCCAGCCATTGCATTGCCATTGCCGAAGGCAACGCGCGGGTGGTTCCGGCCAGTTTCGGAGCGCCATTGGACGAAAACACGGTGCGCATCCGCTTTGTGGACCATGCGACCTTTGTGATCGAAACCCAAGGCGGGCTGATCGCCGCGACCGATTACACTGGTTTTCTTGGCAATCCCGATGTGGTGCCGGATGTGGTGACCATGAACAATGCCCACAGCACGCATTGGACGGCAGCACCTGATCCGCGCATTCCGCATGTGCTGCAAGGCTGGCCCGAAGGCGGTGTGCCTGCGGATCAAAGGCTTGATCTGGGCGAGATGCTGGTGCGCAATGTGACGACGGATACACGCGGGCCGTTTGGCGAAGGGGCGCGGGCGGATGGCAATTCGATCTTCATCTTCGAGGTGGCAGGCTTGTGCATTGGTCATCTGGGGCATCTGCATCAGATTCCGAATGCGGCACAATTGGCATCCATCGGGCGGCTGGATGTGGTGATGGTGCCGGTGGACGGGGGTTATACGATGGCGGTTGAGGACATGGCGGGGGTGGTGCGCGACTTGCGGGCATCGGTGGTGATTCCGATGCACTGGTTTTCGGGCGCGTCGCTGGAGACCTTTCTGGCGGAAATGGCGGGCAGCTTTGATGTGGTACGGCCAGAGATACCAGACATGGTCTTCTCGCGTGACAATCTGCCTGCCAAGCCCACGATCATCGTGCTGGAACCGGCTTTCCTTGAATAGGCGCAGCGCTTAGGGTGCTGCCATGTTGAATGCATGCACCCCCGAATTCGAGGCCGAATTGACCGCGGCCTTGCCCGACGGCACCTTACGCCCCGCTGATGCACGCTATCTGGAAGAGCCGCGCGGGCGCTGGATGGGGCAGGGCGGCGTGCTGGCCCTTCCACGCACAACCGATGATGTGGCGGCAATCGTGCGGTCCTGTGCGGCAGCACGGGTGGGGATTGTGCCATGGGGCGGCGGGACGGGCCTTGTGGGCGGGCAGTTGATGCCTGCGGGGCCTGCGCCATTGATCTTGTCACTTGAACGGATGAACCGGGTCAGGGCCGTATATCCTGATGAAGGCGTGCTGGTGGTTGAGGCGGGCATGATTCTGGCCGATGTGCAAAAGGCGGCGGCGGATGTGGGGCGGATGTTCCCCTTGTCGCTCGCGTCCGAAGGCACGGCGCAGATTGGCGGGAACCTTGCGGCCAATGCGGGGGGCGTGAACGTGCTGCGCTATGGCAATACGCGGGACCTGGTGCTGGGGATCGAGGCGGTGCTGCCGGACGGGTCGGTGCTGTATGGCCTCAAGCGCATGCGCAAGGATAATGCGGGCTATGATCTGCGGCATCTGCTGATTGGGTCAGAAGGCACGCTGGGCATCATCACGGCGGCATCGCTGCGCATGGTGGCGCGGCCTGCGACGGAAGCGGCAGCACTGCTGGTGGTGGACAGCCCGGCCACGGCCCTGCGCCTGCTGGCCCTGTGTGACACGCGTCTGCCGGGGATGGTGTCGGCGTTCGAGCTGATCAGCGGGCAGGGCTTGCGGTTTCTGGCCGAAACCATGCCCGAGGTGCGCCTGCCGTTTGATGTGCTGCCAGACTGGTGCGTGCTGGTGGACCTTGGGCTGCCTGCGGTGCTGGACGGGCCGGAAACCATGGCGGCGCTGCTGGATGAGGCGATGGAGACGGGGCTGGTGAGCGACGGGGTGGTGGCAGCCTCGGCGGCGCAGCGTGACGGGTTGTGGCGCATTCGCGAAAGCCTGCCCTTGGCGAACCGCAAGGTGGGTGCGGTCAGCAGCCATGATATTTCCCTGCCCTTGTCAGAGATTGCAGGATTCATTCCGCAGGCGATGGCGGCGCTGGCGACTTTGGGCGATTGGCGGATCAACTGCTTTGGCCATCTGGGCGATGGCAACCTGCATCTCAACGTCTTTCCCGTGCCGGGGCGCAGCCGGGCAGACCATGAAAACCAGCGGGATGCGGTCAAGACTTGCGTGCATGATTTGGTGGCAGCACTTGGCGGGTCGGTCGCGGCGGAACACGGCGTGGGCCGCCTGAAAGTGGGCGATCTGGAGCGTTACGCAGACCCTGCGAAACTGGCAGCGATGCGGGCGATCAAGGCAGCACTAGACCCCTTGGGCATCATGAACCCCGGCGCCGTATTGCGCCAAGGATGAATGACAGGGCGACACCGGCGGCGATAGCCTCGGTCAGATCGCGCAGCAGGGTAAGGGCAAGCGTCACGGTGACAACGGCAAGGGCCGCGCGGTCTGTGCGCAGAAAGTGCATGATTTCAACGCGTTCGATCATGTTCCAGGCGACGACAACCAGCACGGCAGCCAGCACGCCCAGCGGAATGTAGGCGGCAAGCGGGGCGGCGAGCAGCATGAAGCCCAGCAGGAAGGCCGCATGCAGCATGCCCGCCACTGGCCCATGGGCCCCGGCGCGCACGTTGGTGGCAGTACGGGCGATGGTGCCTGTCACACAGAACCCGCCGAACAGGCTCGCGGCCATATTGGCCAAGCCTTGGGCCAGAAGTTCGGTGTTGGGTTGATGTTGGGTGCCTGCCATGCGGTCGGCAACCACGGCGGACAACAGAGATTCGATGGCACCCAACAGGGTGAAAGAGATGGCGGCGGGCAGCACCTCGGTCACCTTGGCAATGGAAAAGGCGGGCAGGGCGGGCCATGGCAGGCTGTCGGGGATAGCGCCAAAGCGGCTGCCGATGGTGGGCGTGTCGATGCTACCAAGGGCCGCCAGCAGCGTGGCACCTGCGACGGCCATCAGCAGCACGGGCCAGCGTGGCACAAGGCGGCGCAGGATCAGGATGGTGGCAACGGTGGCGGCGGACAGGGCTATGGTGGGCCAGCTTGCCGTGCCAAGGGCGGCCCAGAGGGCAGGGAACTTTTCGGGCAGTGGCCCCGGTTCATGGGCAATCTGCAGGCCGAGCAGGGGCGAGATTTCGCTGGCCAGAATGATCAGGCCGATGCCGGTGGTAAAGCCCACGGTGACCGCATGGGGAATATGCCGGATCAGCTGCCCAAGGCGCAGCGCGCCTAGGACTGTCAGCATCACGCCTGACAGGAAGGTGGCTAGGATCAGCCCGTCCATGCCATGTGCGGCGACGGTGGCGCTGACCAGCACGATAAAGGCCCCGGCAGGCCCGCCGATCTGATAGCGCGACCCGCCAAGGGCGGAAATGACAAAGCCGCCGATGATGGCGGTGATCAGCCCTTGGGCGGGGGTGGCACCGCTGGCAATGGCAATGGCCATGGACAGGGGCAGGGCGACAATCGCCACGGTCAGGCCGGCCACGGCATCGGCGCGAAAGGCGGCGGGGCCATAGCCTGCACGCAGGGTGGTGAAAAGTTGGGGCGGGGCGAGTGATGTGGCCATGACCGGTAGCCTAGGCTGAAGACGCGCGATTGCACAAGGTTTGACGGAAGCGGGCGAAAACGGTAGGGGGCAGGCATGAGCCTGACCTGTTTCAAAGCCTATGATATTCGCGGCCGCCTTGGGGTGGACCTTGACGCCGGTATTGCCTTTCGCATCGGCCGCGCCTTTGCGCGCGTGCTGGGCGCTGGCCGTGTGGTGCTGGGGCGTGATTGCCGGGCGTCATCGGCAGAACTGGCGGATGCCGTGGCGGCGGGGTTGATGGCCGAAGGCTGCACGGTGCTGGATCTGGGGCTGTGCGGCACGGAAGAGGTGTATTTCGCAACCGATCATCTGGGGGCGGATGGTGGGATCGAGGTCACAGCCTCGCATAACCCGATGGATTACAACGGGATGAAGATGGTGCGGGCGGGGTCGGCGCCTGTGGGGTGGGACAGTGGCCTGTCGGCGATGGCGGCACTGGCTGCGGCAGATGATTTCGGGCCTGTTGGGCAGGGGCAGCGGCAAGCGGTTGATTGCCGGGCAGCCTATGTAGACCGTGTGATCGGCTTTGTCGATCAGCGGGCCTTGCGCCCGTTGCATGTGCTGGTGAATGCAGGCAACGGCACGGCGGGGCCAACCTTTGATGCAATTGCGGGGCGACTGGAGGCGCTTGGCGCGCCCCTGTGGTTCAAGCGGCTGCACCATGCGCCGGATGGCAGCTTTCCCAATGGCATCCCGAACCCGCTGTTGCCGGAAAACCAGCCGATGACGGCACAGGCGGTGGTGGCGGCAGGCGCTGATCTGGGCGTGGCCTGGGACGGGGACTTTGACCGCTGCTTTCTGTTTGATGAAACGGGCGCGTTCATTCCGGGCGAATATATCGTGGGCCTGCTGGCCGAAGTGTTTCTGGCCAAGGAACCAGGGGCCACAATCGTGCATGATCCGCGCGTGGTGCTGGGCACGCAAAGTGCGATTGCGGCGGCAGGCGGGCGCGCAGTGCAGGCGCGCACAGGGCATGCGTTCCTGAAGGCGGCGTTGCGGGAAACGGGGGCGGTGTACGGCGGCGAGATGAGCGCGCACCACTATTTCCGCGATTTCATGGCCTGCGATTCGGGTATGATCCCGTGGCTGCTGATCGCAGAGTTGATGGGGCGGACGGGGCAAAGCCTGTCATCGCTGATGGCGGCGCGGCGGGCAGCCTTTCCGTCTTCGGGCGAGATCAACTTTCGCGTGGCGGATGTGGCAGCGGTGCTGGCACGGATCGAGGCAGCCTATGCGCCGGGGGCCGCGATTGACCGGATGGATGGCGTGTCGTTCCGTTATGCGGACTGGCGGTTCAACGTGCGGGCATCGAATACAGAACCCTTGCTGCGGCTGAATGTAGAGGCGTGTGACGATGCAAACCGCGTGGCGCGCGAAGTGGCGGCGATTTCGGCGCTGATCACAGGATAGAGCACGATTTTTCGACGAAAAATCGTTGGGCAGGCAGATTCCAAGAGGCAACCTTCTTCAGGGAGGCGCACGATTTTTCGACGAAAAATCGTGTTCCCTGCTTACATCACAGCGCCGATCTGCCAGGGTACAAACTCTGCCCCGCCAAAGCCAAGCTGTTCTGAATAGCTTTGCTCGCCCGATGCGACAGAAATGATTTTATCAAGGATTTCAGCGCCTTTCGCCTCAATGCTCACACCGCGTGTGAGGATATCGCCGCAGTTGATATCCATATCCTCGGCCATGCGCTGATACATCTCGTCATTCGTGGCCAGCTTGATACAGGGGCTGGGCTTGTAGCCCGACACCGACCCGCGCCCCGTGGTGAACACGATCATCGTCGCGCCACTGGCGATCTGACCTGTCACAGAACAGGGGTCATAGCCCGGGCTATCCATGTAGACGAAGCCTGGTGCGGTGATGGGTTCGGCAAATTTGTAGACCCCGGCCAAGGGTGCTGTCCCCCCCTTGGCCACCGCACCCAGCGATTTTTCCAGAATGGTCGTCAGCCCGCCCTTCTTGTTGCCGGGTGAGGGGTTGTTGTCCATCTCACCGCCATTCTGTGCGGTATACCCCTCCCACCAGCGGATGCGTTCCAGCAGTTTTTCACCCGTCGCCTGATCCACCGCGCGGCGTGTCAGCAGATGTTCGGCCCCGTAAATCTCTGGCGTTTCCGACAGGATTGTCGTGCCCCCCATCTGCACCAGCATGTCAGACGCCGCCCCAAGTGCAGGGTTGGCCGTGATGCCGGAATAGCCGTCAGACCCCCCGCATTGCAGCCCGACAATCAGCTTTGACACGGGTGCCGGCGTGCGCTGCACCGCCCCCGCCACCACCGCCATCTCGCGCAAAACCTCCAGCCCCTTGGCAATAGTCGCCCGGGTGCCGCCAAGGCCCTGAATCGTCATGTAGCGGAAATTGCCATCCGGGCGCAGGCGGCCCTGGCCCACAAGGTCTGGCACCTGCATCACCTCGCACCCCAGACCCACCAGCAGGATGCCGCCAAAGTTCGCGTTGCGCGCATAGCCTTTCAGTGTGCGCATCAGCGTCTCATAGCCTTCGTTCACGCCCGACATGCCGCAGCCCGTGTTGTGCACAATGGGCACAAAGCCATCAATGTTGGGCATGGATGACAGCACCGGGTCACGCTCTGCTGCCTCGGCAATGAAGCGCGCCACCGACCCCGAACAGTTCACCGATGTCAGAATCCCCAGATAATTCCGCGTGCCGACCGTGCCATCCGGGCGGTGGTAGCCCATGAAGCTGCGTGGCGGCAGCGCGGGCAGCGCCACGCTTTCCGCACCGATGGCATAATCGGTGGAATGTGGCCCCATGCCCAAATTGTGCGAATGCACATGCGCGCCCGCCGGAATATCTGCCAGCGCCTGCCCGATGATCTGCCCATACCGCAGCACCAACCCGCCTGCCGGAATGGCCGCGACGGCAATCTTGTGCCCGCGTGGGATGGCCGTCAGCAACTGCATGCCCTCAACCTCGGCCCCCACAGGCAGGTCGGCCAGGGCGATTACCACATTGTCGCTGCTGTGCAGGCGAATGGCATGAGTGTTCATAAGCGTCCTTTCAGCCCAAAAAGGCCTTTTCGCCGCAAGGCGGTTCACCTAACATGTTAGCATGCTACAGGCACCTGATCTTTCCCCACAAGAGGCCACGCGCCTGATGCCCCTGTCCGATTACGCAGGGTCACTGGGCCAGCGCGTCTATCAGGCCCTGCGCGCGGCGATTCTGTCCCTGCGCTATCGCCCCGGTGAGATTTTGCGCAAACCCGAGATCTGCGCCGCCCTTGGCGTGTCGCGCAGCCCGGTGGCCGATGCGGTGGCGCGCCTTGCAGTGGAAGGGCTGGTGGATGTGGTGCCGCAAGCGGGTACCTTCGTGGCGCGCTTTTCCATGCCCGAGATTCGCGAAGGCGCCTTCCTGCGTGAGGCGATTGAGGTTGCGGCGATTGAACGGGTGGCAGCGCAGATCACGGACGCACAGCTGATGCAGCTGCGGCGCAACATCACCGTGCAGGCGGCGTTGATCGCAGATAGCGATACGAACGGCTTCTACGTGCAGGATGGCCTGATGCACGAACTGCTCTTGTCGTTTACCGGGTTCCGGAAACTTGCGCAGGTGTCGGATACGGCCTGGCTGCATGTGCACCGGGCACGGCAACTGGTGCTGCCGGTGCCGGGGCGGGTGGCGGCAACACTGGACGAACACCGCGCGATTCTGGCGGCGCTTGAGGCGCGCGATGCTGACCGCGCGCGCGTCGCGGTGCAGCACCATCTGCGCCAGCTGATCACCTATCTGGAACCGCTGGAACGCGAGCGCCCCGATCTTTTCACCCCACCCTGAGGCATGATGATCCCCAATCGCCCCCGTTACGCGGCCCGCCTGAACGCCTTCAAGCAAAAGGGAGACACGCTGGCGCATATGCTGGCGCGTGCCGGGCAGGTGGGGGGGCTGACGGCGGCCGATCTGAACTATCCGGATCATTTCGATCACCATAACACGGGCCAGATTGCGGGCCTGCTGGCGGATCAGGGCATGGCACTGAACGGGCTTGCCATGCGCTATTACACCGATCCGGGCTTTCGCCTTGGGGCCTTTACGCACCCGGATGCCGCCGTGCGCCGGGTGGCGATTGATCTGACCAAACGCGGGATTGATGCCTGTGCCACGCTCGGTGGCCGGGTGATGACGCTGTGGATGGGGCAGGACGGGTTCGATTACAGCTTTCAGGGCAACTACGCGCGGATGTGGGACGATACATTGGCAGCGATTGCCGAGGTGGCTGATCATAACCCGGCCATCGACATCGCACTGGAATACAAACCCAACGAACCGCGCGCCTTTTCGTTGATGCCGGATATTGCGACCAACCTTCTGGCGATCAAAGAGTTGGGCCGCGCCAACACCGGCATCACGCTCGACTTCTGCCACGTCCTTTTCGCGGGCGAGATCCCGGCCCAGACCGCCTCGATCATCGCGCGCCGCTCGCGCATGCTCGGCGTGCATCTCAACGACGGCTACGGCAAGCGCGACGACGGGCTGATGGCGGGGTCGGTGCACCCGGTGCAGACGGTCGAGCTTCTGGTGGCGCTGAACCGTGCCAGCTATGCCGGGATCATCTACTTCGACACGTTCCCCGACCAT
>JBJOQW010000047.1:0-8751 GCA_046049665.1 Pseudomonadota bacterium
CGGCGAGATGAACGCCATCCCCAATTCCGCTTTGCCCCTTGCGTTGGATACCTGATGAAAGCGCCCCACCATCGGCAGGGCTGCACGCAATTCGGCGTCAAACAACGCAAGGATGCGCAACAGGAATTTGGGGGCCGTGCGCGTGGCGATCTTGCGCGCAGGATAGGCCGCTTTCAGCGTCTGGCCCATTTCGGGCATGGTCATTGACCCTGCCACCGCAAGAATGCGCAGGCCCGCCGTGGCCGGGCGTTCCAGGGCGCGCAAATGGGCAAGGGCCACATCGCGCACATCCACCACGCTAAAGCCAATGGCAGGCAACATTGGGTCCTTGCCCGACAAAAAGCGTTTCACAAGGCCGATGGAACTGCCGTAATGGCCATCCAGCGGCGGCCCGACAACAAAACCCGGGTTGATTGTGGTCAGTTGCAGCCCACGCGCTGCGGCAATTTCCCACGCCGCGCGTTCGGCCAGCGTTTTGGAACGCGCATAGGCCGTTGTGCCGGGGGCGTTCAGGTTGCACCAGTTGGCTTCGGTCTGTTCACCTTGTGCCGTCTCGTCCACCACAGCCACCGTGGACGACGTCAGGATCACGCGCACGACGCCAGCATCGGCGGCGGCGGTCAGCACGCGGCGCGTGCCCTCAACCGCCGGGCGGATCAGATCATCGGGGTGTTTTGGTGCCTTGATCGGAAAGGGTGAGGCGGTATGGATCACCGCGCTGATCCCCGCCATGGCGGCAGGCCAGCCCGCATCCTGCTCCAGATCGGCAGTATGAAAGCTTAGCCTGTCGATCGTCGCGGGGTCTGTCAGATGCGGGGCAACGGCGGCGCGCACCTCTGCCGCGCGGGCAGGTGTGCGGATCGTGCCGCGCACGGCGTAACCGGCGTTCAGCAATTGCAGCGCAATATGCTTGGCAATAAAGCCGGAAATCCCGGTCAGAAGGATGGTCTGCATGGCTTTGCCCCTATCTTGTCACTGACAACATAGAGGCGCAGTCCGAAAGGGCAAGCGGGGCGTCGGGATTTAGTCCAGCAGCCTGCGGGCAATGACGGTGGCCTGAATTTCAGCCGCACCTTCAAAGATGTTCAGAATGCGCGCATCACACAGCACCCGGCTGATCTGGTATTCCAGCGCAAAGCCATTGCCGCCGTGAATTTGCAACGCATTGTCCGCACAAGACCATGCTGTCCTTGCGCCCAACAGCTTGGCCATGCCTGCCTCCAGATCGCAGCGGTGGCCATGGTCCTTTTGCCATGCGCTGAAATAGGTCAGCTGCCGTGTGACCATGATCTCAACCGCCATCATCGCAAGCTTGCCCGCCACACGCGGGAAGGCGATCAGCGCGCGACCAAACTGCTTGCGGTCCTGCGCATATTGCATCCCCAGTTCCAGCGCATTCTGCGCCACACCAATCGCCCGCGCCGCCGTCTGGATGCGCGCTGATTCAAAGGTCTGCATCAGCTGCTTGAAGCCTTGCCCTTCCACGCCGCCCAGCAGGTTTTCACCCTTCACGCGGAAATCGTCAAAGTTGACGGTGTATTCCTTCATGCCGCGATAGCCCAGCACCTCAATCTCGCCACCTGACAGGCCCACGTCAACAAAAGGCACCTCATCCGTTCCAGGCGTCTTTTCTGCCAGAAACATCGACAATCCCCGGTAATCGGTCGTGCCCTCGATCGTGCGTGCCAGCACCGTCATCACATGCGTGCGCGCTGCATGCGTGATCCATGTCTTGTTGCCATTCACCACCCAATCATCGCCATCGCGCCGCGCCCGCGTGCGAAGGCTGCCCAGATCAGACCCCGTGTTCGGTTCAGTAAACACCGCCGTTGGCAGAATTTCCCCTGACGCCAGCTTTGGCAGCCATTGCGCCTTTTGCGCATCCGTCCCGCCACACAAGATCAGCTCCGCCGCAATTTCGGTACGCGTGCCAAGCGACCCCACGCCGATATAGCCGCGCGACAACTCTTCGCTGACCACAACCATGCTGGCCTTCGAAAGGCCCAGCCCGCCAAATTCCTCGGGAATCGTCAGGCCGAACACGCCCATATCGGACAGCGCATCAATCACCGACATCGGAATCAGCTCATCCTTCAGGTGCCAGTCATGTGCATGCGGGGCCACCTCGGCGTCGGCAAACCGGCGGAACTGATCGCGGATCATTTCCAGCTCATCATCCAGACCCGTCGCCCCGAAAGTTGCCCGCCCCTGATTGTCCTGCATCAGCGCAGCCAGCCGCATCCGCGCTGCATCCGTGTTGCCATGTGCCATCAGCGTCGCACAGGCCTCATTCGGGGTCGCGCTGACCCAGACATCCTGCAACCGGGCCGTCTCGCCCTGTGACATGGGGATCCCGCCAAAAATCTGGCTCAGATACTCGCCATAGGCAATCTGCAGCAGCAGACCTTCCATTTCGCCCATCTGTGCCAGCCGCCCGGCCCAAGCCTGCATCTGACGCAAGGCTTCCACATAGGTGGCCAGCCAAGCCAATGTATGGGCCGCAAATTGATGGGTTTCCAGTGCAGCAGGCGCGATCTTGCCTGCCACTGTCACATGGTCACGCAGATTTTCGCGTGCAGTCGCAAACAGCGATTCCACCTGCGGCAGCGCTGCGGCTGTCAGCTCTGCAAGGTCAGCCAAAAGGGCTGCGCGCTCAACGCTCTGTCCATCATGTGCCATGTTCATCCCCGGATTCTGCATCAGCGAAGGACATAGTGCCATTGCAGCGACAGAGCAACAATAATTCGCAAAAATGACGCTTGGCGAATGAAAATGTCGCAGCGGATTTTGTGATGCCCTTGCCGCCCCGGTCTGCTAGGCCTGCGGAAAAAGCGCGAGGCCTTTATGGATGCGATGATGGCAGGGTTATCGCCTGCCGTGTTTGTGGCCTGTATTGCCATCACCGGCTTTGCAGGACTGGTGAAGGGGGCCGTCGGCTTTGCCATGCCGATGATCATGATTTCGGTCCTGACCACCATTCTACCACCGCATCAGGCGCTTGCCGCGCTGATCTTGCCGACGCTGTTCACCAATATATCGCAGGCGTTCCGGCAGGGTGCGGCGGCCTTTTGGGCAACAGTTCTGACTTGGCGGCGCTATCTGACCGTGACAGTGGTGGCGCTGGTCATCTCGGCACAGTTTGTTGATGCCATTCCCCAAGGCCTGTTCCTTTTCGCGCTTGGCCTGCCCATCACCCTGTTTGCCGCTGCGCGCCTTTGGGGCATGTCGCTGGCTGTGCGCGTAGAACACCAGACACGGCTCGAGGTCGGTACGGCGTTGATCGGAGGGCTTTACGGCGGCGTCTCCGGGGTCTGGGGGCCACCCTTGATGGTCTACCTGATCAGCACTGGCGCCGGGAAAGAGGAAACCGTGTGTGTGCAAGGCGTGGTATTCCTGATCGGCGCGGCTGTTCTGGTATTGGCCCATGTGCAGTCGGGCGTCCTGAACGCCGAAACCTTGCCTTTTTCGGCTGTGCTTGCCTTGCCTGCCTTGGCAGGCCTGTGGCTGGGCTACGCCGTGCAGGACCGGCTGGATCAGGAAAGGTTCACGCGCTGGACGCAGGTCTTGCTGATCCTGACCGGGCTGAACCTGATGCGAAGGGCCTCGGGGTGGTAGGTTGTAGGTTGGCAGGATGGGCAATAGTGCCCATCCTGCCCTATCGGTCAACCAATGGCCGCGGCCTTTACGTCTGCATCAATGTGGTCGGCGTATTGTGCAAAGTTCTGCGCAAACATCCCCACCAGCTTGCGCGCCTGCGCATCATAGGCCGCCGGGTCAGCCCATGTCCGGCGCGGGTCCAGAAGGCTGCTATCCACGCCCGCAACCGCAACTGGCACGTCAAAGCCGAAATGCGCATCACGCCGGAATTGCCCCGCCGCCAATGACCCGTCCAGCGCTGCCGCCAGCAGCGCCCGCGTCGCCTTGATCGGCATCCGCCTGCCCGTGCCATAGGCCCCGCCCGTCCAGCCCGTGTTCACCAGCCAGCAGCTTGCCCCGTGCTTGGCGATTTTCGCCTGCAGAAGCTTGCCATATACTTCCGGCCTGCGCGGCATGAACGGTGCGCCAAAGCATGTGCTGAATGTGGGTTGCGGCTCTGTCACCCCCCGCTCTGTGCCCGCCACCTTGGACGTGAAGCCCGACAGGAAATGATACATCGCCTGTGCCGGTGTCAGCCGCGCAATCGGTGGCAGCACCCCAAACGCGTCACAGGTCAGCATCACCACATGTTTCGGATGCCCGCCAAGACCCGTCGCCGACGCATTCGAAATTGCCTCCAGCGGATAGGCGCAGCGCGTGTTCGCCGTCAGGCTGTCATCCGCGAAATCCAGCTCCAGCGTTTCCGGATCATACACCATATTCTCGACCACCGTCGCAAAGCGGCGCGTCGTGGCGTAAATCTCCGGCTCGGCTTCCGGGTTCAGGTTGATCGTCTTGGCATAGCACCCGCCTTCAAAGTTGAAGGTGCCCCGGTCCGACCAGCCATGTTCATCATCGCCGATCAGCACCCGGTCCGCACTTGCCGAAAGCGTGGTTTTCCCCGTGCCTGACAGCCCAAAGAACACCGCCGTATCCACCGGATTGCCCGGCGCATGGTTGGCGCTGCAATGCATCGGCATCACGCCCTTTTCCGGCAAGAGGTAGTTCAGCAGCGTAAACACCGCCTTCTTGTTTTCGCCCGCATAGGCCGTATTCGCAATCAGCACCGTCTTTTCGTCAAAGTTCAGCGCAATCACCGTCTCCGTCCGGCAGCCATGGCGCGCAGGGTCGGCCTTGAACGACGGGCAGTTGATGATTGTCCAGTCCGGCGTGAAGCTATCCAACTCGGCCCGGTCAGGCCGCCGCAGCAGATGGCGGATGAACAACCCGTGCCAGGCCAGTTCCGTCACCACCCGCACATCCAGCCGGTGCAACGGGTCTGCCCCCGCATACAGGTCCTGCACGAAGTAATCGCGCCCCTGCATATGCGCCAGCATATCCGCCCGCAGCGCCGCAAAGCCCGCAGGCGTCATTGCGGAATTGTTGTCCCACCAGATGCTGTCTTCCACCGATGGCGTGCGCACCACGAACTTGTCTTTCGGCGATCGCCCCGTGAACTGCCCCGTGCTGCACAGAAATGCCCCGCCGTTGCCCAGCGTGCCTTCGCCCCGCGCCACCGCTGCCGCCACCAAAGCGGCCTCTGCATAGTTGTAATAGACGCGTCCCAGACCAGAAATCCCTTGTGTTTCGAGACGTTGGGCGGGGTTGACACGTCCTTCGGTCATGCAGTGCTCCTTTTCGCGGTCCGTGCCGCGGGATGGTGTTTTGCAGGCAATTGACGCAATTTTGCGCCGCGTTTTGCGTTAGAACGCCACGTGACAGTTCAATAACACATTGCTTTCGCACAGGAAAAGCACTGCTTTGCGCTGTTAGCGCAACCATCACAATGTTAGCGCAACCATTTTGCAGCCGCTCACGCATGTGTCGCAAATTAGTCATTCCTTTGGATTTTTTGGGCCCCATAGGGGGTGTGATGCGGGGTGATTCGCACTTCTCTGTTGATATTTGGGGCGGGAACAAGGATCATGCCGGAAAACAAGAACAAGACCCAGAGCAGGAATATCGCAGATGTCTAGGATCGCCCTTGTGGACGACGACAGGAATATCCTGACGTCCGTTTCAATGACTCTTGAAGCAGAAGGCTTTGAGGTCGAAACCTATAATGACGGCCAGTCAGCGCTGGATGCGTTCAACAAACGCCTGCCGGATATGGCCGTGCTGGATATCAAGATGCCGCGCATGGACGGGATGGACCTGTTGCAGCGCCTGCGGCAGAAAACCACCATGCCGGTGATCTTTCTCACTTCCAAAGATGATGAGATTGACGAAGTGCTGGGCCTGCGGATGGGCGCAGATGACTATGTGAAAAAGCCCTTCAGCCAGCGCCTGCTGGTGGAGCGCATCCGTTCCCTGCTGCGTCGCCAAGAGGCGATTGCCACGGGTGAGGTAGCCACGACCGAAGAAACCAAGCTGATGCAGCGTGGCGCCCTGTCGATGGACCCGCTGCGCCATTCGGTAACGTGGAAGGGGCGCGAGGTTTCGCTGACCGTGACCGAATTCCTGTTGCTGCAGGCGCTGGCCACCCGGCCCGGTTTCGTCAAAAGCCGCGATCAGCTGATGGACGTGGCCTATGACGATCAGGTCTATGTCGATGACCGCACGATTGACAGCCATATCAAACGGCTGCGCAAGAAGATGCGGTCAGTCGACGATGACTTTACCGCAATCGAAACGCTCTACGGCATTGGCTACCGTTACAACGAAGAATGACCGCGTTGCCGCGCCTCTCTTTGAACCGCAACAGCAAGGCCGAAAGCGGCGTGCTGCTTGGCGAGGATTGGGATAATCCCACCGCCGAAAGCGAAGCCGCGCTGCGTGAGGCGCGCACCCGGCGCGGGCTCTTCTCGCTCAAGGGGTCTCCCTTGGCGCGCAAGATCATTGTGTTCAACCTGATGGCGCTGTTGGTCATGGTGGCCGGCGTGCTTTTCCTGAACCCCTTCCGCGATACGTTCGTGCAACAGCGCGAACGCGGGCTGGTGGTGGAATCAAAGCTGGTTGCCAATGTGTTTGAGGCCCGTTTGGCCAGCCTGCAGCCCGGTCTGCAACCGGGCGCAGACCTTGCATCCGCCTCTGCCGCCATTGCTTCGGCAATCAGCCTTGAAATGGGCGTTGCCATCTATGTCTTTGATCCGCAGGGGGCCATTGTTGCACAGGCCGTCGGAACAACCGCCATCAACAACCCGAATATCGCCGAACTTGAACGCCCGACCGTCATCACCGACTTTTTGTCAGCCATCTGGGATGGTGTATCGCGCATTGTGGTCGGCGTGCCGGAACCCGGCGCCGCGGTTTCGCCCGAACGCATGGCGATAGAACTGTTCAGCCGTGCGCTTGTGGGCGAAACGGTCGTCAATACCGGCCGTGGCGCTGATGGCGGTCCGGTATTTTCGGTGGCCTCGCCCATTCAGGTAAACGGCGGTGTTGCCGGCGTTGTGGCGCTGGCTTTCACTGAAGGCGAGATTGAGCGTCTGGTGCGCTATGAACGCGAACAGATTTTGCAGATGTTCGTGATTGCGCTTCTGGTGTCGATCGGCCTCAGCATCCTTCTGGCCTCGACCATCGCCAACCCCTTGGCCGATCTGGCCGCTGCCGCCGAAATGGGCCATGACCGCGACGCGCGCAAAATGGCACCTGGCCGCGTGCGCATCCCCGATCTGACAGCCCGCCCCGATGAAATTGGCCGCCTTTCGGTTGCCATGCGTGGCATGGTGGCCGCCCTGTATGACCGGATCGAGGCGAACGAACAATTTGCCGCTGATGTGGCGCATGAAATCAAGAACCCGCTGGCCAGCCTGCGCTCTGCCGTAGGCACCATGCGCGTGGCCAAACGCGATGATCAGCGCGAACGCCTGCTTGAGGTGATCGAACATGACGTGCGCCGCCTTGACCGTCTGGTCAGCGACATTTCCAATGCCTCGCGTCTGGACAGCGAACTGGTCAAGGAAGAGGAAGAGGCCTTTGATCTGATCAAGACCGTGCGCAACCTGGGTGAATACCTTGGCAAGCAGGCCGCCGAAAAAGGCGTTGAATTCCTGACAGACCTTCCGGCTGAAAACATTGTTGTGCGCGGGTTGGAAGGGCGTCTGGCGCAGGTCTTTGTCAACCTGATCACCAATGCCATTTCCTTCTGCGAAGATGGCGATGCCGTGCGCGTCTGGGTCCGCCAGCGTGACAACCGCGTACTTGTCGTGGTCGAGGATACTGGTCCCGGCATTCCCGAACAGGCCCTGACCAAGGTGTTCAAGCGTTTCTACTCGGAACGGCCGCAAACCGATTTTGGCAACCATTCCGGCCTTGGCCTTGCAATCTCGAAACAGATCGTCGAGGCGCATGGCGGCGTGATCTGGGCCGAGAACATTCGCCCCACCCACGCAGACATGACATCCGAACCCTTGGGTGCGCGGTTTGTGGTTGGCTTGCCCGTCTGATGGCCGGGGCTGCGGCCCATGCCCTGCTGCATGCCACCGCAGTTGCCGTGGATGGCAAGGGGCTTCTGATCATGGGTGCGGCCGGCAGTGGTAAGTCAACGCTGGCAATGGGGATGATCGGGCAAGGCGCGCGGCTGATCTCGGATGATCAGACCCAGCTTGCCGCCGACAATGGTCAGGTGCTTCTGTCCTGCCCCCAACCCGCATTGCGCGGCGTGATAGAGGTTCGTGGCCTTGGCCTGCTACGCACTGACGCGAGTGTGTCTGCCCCGCTTACCCTTGTGGTTGATCTGGACCAGACCGAAACCGAACGCCTGCCACCACGCCGTAGCGTCAGCTTTCTCGGTTGCGTGATTGACCTTGTTTATGCAAGCAAAAGCCCCATTTTTCCCATGGCGCTGATGCTGCACTTGCGGCATGGTCGCCATGCTTGACCGGTTTCCCAGGAACACGTCGTTGGACCAAGGCCCCCTTACGCCGCTGATGCACAGGCTGGTATTCGTCACCGGCCCGTCGGGTGCAGGCCGCTCAACAGCCGTGCGCGCGTTCGAGGATATGGACCACGAGGTGATTGATAACCTGCCCCTGCGGCTGGTTCCCAAACTGGTGGAAGGCACACCTTCAGGTCGTCCCATTGCCCTTGGCCTTGATGTGCGCAACCGCGATTTCAACGCAACCGCTCTGATCGAACTGATTGATACCCTGACGCGCAATCCCGAAGTCGCAC
>JBJOQW010000048.1:0-21160 GCA_046049665.1 Pseudomonadota bacterium
GCAGGAAAACGGCGTTATCCTGCGCGCGCAGAATGATGCCCCCACCACCACTTCGCCCGCTGCTTCGCTGCCTGCACAAGACAGCGCTGCCGAACCCGCGCCGCAGCCCGTCATCGCCGCAGCGACACCCGCCGACATGCCCTCCGATCAGCCCGCCAGCACATCTGCCGCGCTGACCGAAAGCACCGCTTCGCCCGACCTCACCGCCGAACCCACAGCTGTCGCGCCAGAACAGACCGCTCAGGATGACGCCCCGCTTTATGACGATGCGGCCTTTGATGCCGCCATGCAAAGCCCGGCCGACCTTGATCTGCAATCCGTTGAACCACAGCTTGACACCCCGGCCGAGACGATCGCACCCGCCGACCTGCCCCCGCAACCCGTTGCACAAGCCGCAGGTCCGATGCTGGCCGACATGCCCGAAGGCGTTGCCGCCCGTCTGGCCAAGATCCGCGCTGCCGTCGCCCTGACCGGTGTTGTGCAACCCGTGCTGGCCGCGCAGGATTATGCCGAAGACCAGCATGCCGACAGCGCTTTTGCCGCCTTTGACAGCTTTGCCGATAACGTTGTGCCCGCCGTGTCTGATGTGTCTTTCGCTGCCCCGGAAGAGGCCGCCGAAGACATCACGGCCACCGAAGACGTCGACACCGCATCCGATCTGCAAGACATTGCAGATTTGGAAGCACTTGATGGCGTGTCCCTGCATGACACCTATGTTGACGACACAGCTTACGCGGCCGAGCCCGCATCGCCTGTAGAACCAGATGATGCAAACCCTGCCCTGTGGGATGATGCCGAAATCCCGGACCATACTGCAGCCAGCCCTGCAGACCTTGCGGATGATGGCGGGATGGCCCCATCCGTGGCACCCCAGGACGTTGCAGATGTGGCCTATGACGATGGTGCCGATGCTGCCGTGCTGCAAAATCTGACAGCCGCTTTCGCCGATGATCGCCCCATTGCCGAACCTGTTGCATTGGCTGATCCAGCACCCACCGCCGCATCGGCTGATACCATTGTGTTCAACGATGAAGACGACATGCTGCTGCAGGCTTTGGCCGATGATGGCCCTGCCGTGCAGACAGATGCCGTCAACGCCTGGGATCAGGACGAAATCCTTGATCTTGATGATGCCGCCGATGATGCAGCATTGGTCACAACGGATGTGGCCGAACACGACATCGAAGATGATGAGGCTGATTGGGCCGACACCGCAGCACCGCAGGGCACGGCCGAACTGCCTGCGTCTGAACACGCCGACGAATTTGCGGATAACGCCTTGTTTGATGCAGCACTGCCCGCTGATGATGCCGTCACAGCTGACCTGATGGCAGATGATCTGCCCGCCGCAGATCAGCCAGAGGCCGCATTGGACACGGCAGATGTGCCCTCGCAGAACGATATCGACGCTGCACTGCCGCCAGCTGATCTGCCGCAAGACGAATTGGCTGCAGCAGACACTCCGGCTGCCCAGGCAGCCGAGCCGAATGAAAAGCTGCAGCGCGCCCGCGCGCGGGTGATCCGCGTGCGCCGCGCCCCCGAAATCGCCACTGCCCCCGTCGCAGCTCCGGCCCCAGCTCTGGCGCCGGTTCCGGACACAGTCGTCGTCCTGTCGGACGAGGCTGAAGCCGAACTGCAACGCGAACTCGCAGCCCTGGAGGATAGCGCAGCCGACGCCGCGCCCGTCACCCCGGCGATCAGCACCGCAGAAGAGGCTATCGCAGATGCCGATGATGACCTGCGCCGCCAGCTTTCGGCCATCACATCCGACATCGCCGCCCCCGAAGCTGCAGTGCCAGCGGTAACCGCGCCAGCCCGCCCGCTAGATCCCAGCGTGCAGGACGAATCGCTGCGCCGCCTGATGGACCAGACCCAGTCCGAAATGGCCGAACCGGCCAACAAGCGCCGCCTGTCCTCGATTGCGCATCTCAAGGCCGCCGTGGCCGCAACGATTGCCGAACGCTTTGGCACCAAACCCAAACCGGCCGAAGAGGTCGAGGCAGTGCGCAGCGAACCCTACCGCAATGATCTGGCCCGTGCCGTGCGCCCCGTGCGCCCGACCGTTGACGGCTCATCCGGCGGCCAGACCGAACGGCCCGGCCCGCTGGTGCTGGTGTCAGAACAGCGCATCGACCGCCCCGCCGCAGCGGCGGCGGGCCCGTCACACGCAAGCCCAGTGTCGCCCGTGCGTCCGCGCCGGGTATCTTCCGGGCAGGCCGTGGCCGTCCAGCAGTCTTACCCGGAAGAAGACCTGCTTGATGATGACAGCGATGACGACACCGACAACATCTTTGGCGATAGCCGTGGCTTTGCCGAATTTGCCGACCGCATCGGTGCCAACAATCTGTCAGAACTGCTTGAGGCTGCCGCGGCCTATTCCTCTGCAATCGAAGGTCGCGAACACTTTACCCGCCCGCAGCTGTTGCGCCAGATCGCAGCGGTCACCGGCGCAGATGTGTCGCGCGAGGATGAATTGCGCGGCTTTGGCAACCTGTTGCGAGACGGCCGTATCGTCAAGGTGAAGCGCGGCCAGTTCGCCCTGACCGAAGCCTCGTCCTATCTGACCGAAGCGCGCAAGATCAGCGGCTAGGCCTGTATTCGCGGGCTGAAGCTGCCATCACGCCTGCGGCGTCTGGCGGAAGGGTTACTCCCCTTCCGCCTTTTGCGCATCCGGGTCAGCCTGCGCAATGCCTCGGAACAGCGCTCTCAGCGGCAAGGCCCAGACAATGCCCAAGCCGACATAGACCATCAGCTCTACCCCAAACGAAGGGCGCTCAAACAGATCAACCAGATTGACGGCCGCCACGATATAAACGGGCAGCCCGATCAGCAGCACCACCAGCGCCCAACGTTTGCGGGCCTTGTAACTCAGCGCCATGTCATTCCTTTCCAGCAGCAGTGGCTTATCGGTCCTTTCCGTCCCTCTGCGCCACTTCGCCCACCTCCGCCGCAAAAGCGAAGAGGGCTGAAAGGCCCGATGAGCGTTCAGCGCTCCGCCACCAGATCAATCGGCGAACGGGTCGGTCACCAGAATGGTATCATCCCGCTCTGGCGAGGTGGAAAGTAGCGCCACAGGGCATTGGATCAACTCTTCGATCCGCCGCACATATTTCACCGCTGCCCCCGGCAGGTCTGCCCAACTGCGCGCACCTGCTGTCGTTTCCGACCAGCCTTCCATTTCTTCATAGATCGGCCGGCAACGTGCCTGCGCATCTGCCGCTGTCGGCAGGTAATCCAGCCGCTTGCCGTCCAGATCATAGCCCACGCAGATCTTCAGCACCGGGAATCCGTCCAGCACATCCAGCTTGGTCAAAGCAATGCCCTTGACGCCCGATGTCACGCAGGTCTGCCGCACAAGAACCGCATCAAACCACCCGCAGCGCCGCTTGCGCCCCGTGACCGTGCCAAACTCATGCCCCCGCTCGCCCAGACGCTCGCCATCCGCATCCTTCAATTCTGCCGGAAACGGCCCTTCGCCCACCCGCGTGGTATAGGCCTTCACGATCCCCAGCACGAAATCAATCGCCCCCGGCCCCAGCCCCGTGCCCGTTGCCGCCTGCCCCGCAATCACGTTGGAACTGGTCACAAACGGGTAGGTGCCGAAATCAATGTCCAACAGCGCCCCTTGCGCCCCTTCGAACAGAATGCGCTTTCCCGCCCGCCGCTGATCGTTCAGCACCTTCCACACCGGCGCCGCATAGGGCAGCACCTGCGGTGCAATCTCTGCCAGGGCCGCCATCAGCCCCGCACGGTCTACCGGGTCCATCCCAAGACCCCGCCGCAGCGCATCATGGTGCGCCAGCAACCGGTCCACCCGCAATTCCAGCGTCGCCGCATCGCCCAGGTCCGCCACGCGGATCGCGCGCCGCCCGACCTTGTCTTCATAGGCAGGCCCAATGCCCCGGCCCGTCGTGCCGATCTTGGCCACACCCACAGCGCCTTCGCGCGCGCGGTCCAGTTCTGCATGCAACGGCAGGATCAACGGCGCATTTTCTGCCACCATCAAGTTATCTGGCGAAATCTCAACACCCTGCCCGCGCAGCTTGTCGATCTCCATCACCAGATGCCAGGGGTCCAGCACCACGCCATTGCCAATGACACTCAGCTTGCCGCCCCGCACAATGCCCGAAGGCAGAAGGCTCAGCTTGTAGACCTTGCCGTCAATGACCAGCGTATGGCCCGCGTTATGCCCGCCCTGAAAGCGTGCGATCACATCGGCGCGTTCAGATAGCCAGTCAACGATCTTGCCTTTACCCTCGTCGCCCCATTGTGCGCCAACGACTACCACATTTGCCATGCTGAGATTCCTGTCCGGTCTGGTCAAACCGCCTGTCCTATAGCGGGCCACGCGCACGGGCGAAACCGCTAAATGCACGGGTAGATGCATGGGCGCGCACCCGCTCTTGCAAAAGGGGGGCCGTCTGCCCCCCTCGGGCCATGCGGCCCTCACCCCCCGAGGATATTTGTGCAAAAGTGAAAACACACAAGGCATGCCCGCTCACCCATTACCACCCATGACGTTCTTCCATGGCAATGCCGGGATTTGGGGTTCGATGCCCCAAAGCCCGGCGCCCCCTTTCCGGCAACGCCTGCGCCCTTTATCCTGCGCGAAACGGAGGCACCCATGTTCTTGTACATCACCCTTGGCACCAATGACCTTGCCCGCGCCAAGCGCTTTTATGATGCCGTCATGCCCACGCTCGGCCATCAGTTGCGCGCGACCGAACCTGACGAGGTCGGCTATGGCCCGCCTGCCCCGGCCCGCACCTGCCTGTGGGTCACCCGGCCCTTTGATGGCAAACCGGCCAGTATCGGCAACGGCTCCATGCCGGCCTTCACCGCGCCAACCCGTGCCGCCGTTGATGCCTTTCACGCGGCGGGTCTTGCGCATGGCGGCACAGACGAAGGCGCGCCGGGATTGCGCCCTTACGGCGCGCATTTCTATGCCTGCTATCTGCGTGACCCCGATGGCAACAAGCTGTCGGCTGTGTGCGAAACGGCCCCCTGACCCACGCTATGCGCCAAAGCGGGTTGCAGCCACGCCCCTTTGCCCCTAGATAGGCGCATCAATCTTGCCGGAACACCCCATGGAAAACGTCATCCTCGCCATCCACCTTATCCTCGCCCTGCTTCTGGTTGGCGTTGTCCTGCTGCAGCGCTCTGAAGGCGGTGGCCTTGGCATGGGTGGCGGCGGCGGCGGTGGCGTGATGACCGGTCGTGGCGCTGCATCCGCCCTGACCCGCCTGACATGGATCCTGACCGCAGCCTTCATCTGCACCTCCATCACCCTGACCATCCTTGCCGCCGCAGGCTCATCCGCTTCATCCGTCACCGACCAGTTCGGCGGCGATGCACCTGCCGCCGCCGAGGTTCCCCTTGCCCCCGGCACTGACCTTCTGCCACCCGCCCCCGCAGATGCCCCGGCCGAGGCCCCCCTGCCCGAAAACTGACCCAACCTGTTGCGGCAACACCCCTTGCCGTGACATCATCTTGCGGTCCGCCTTGCGCATCACGCCACCTTCGGCTACTTCTCAAATCCCGTGATACCGCGATTCTCAACGCTCGAATCGCCGTGATAAAACGGGGGCTTTCCACATGGCGCGCTATATTTTCATCACCGGCGGTGTCGTTTCATCGCTTGGCAAGGGCCTTGCATCCGCCGCCCTTGGTGCCCTTCTCCAGGCCCGCGGCTATACCGTCCGCCTGCGCAAGCTTGACCCCTATCTCAACGTCGACCCCGGCACGATGTCGCCCTTTGAACATGGTGAGGTCTTCGTCACCGACGACGGCGCCGAAACCGACCTTGACCTTGGCCATTACGAACGCTTCACCGGCGTCCATGCCCGCCAGACTGACTCCATCTCCTCCGGCCGCATCTACTCCAACGTCCTCGAAAAAGAACGCCGCGGCGATTACCTGGGCAAAACCATTCAGGTCATCCCCCACGTCACCAACGAAATCAAAGACTTCCTCCGCATCGGCGACGCCGAAGTCGATTTCATGCTCTGTGAAATCGGCGGCACCGTTGGCGATATCGAAGGCCTCCCCTTCTTTGAATCCATCCGCCAGTTCATCCACGAACGCCCACGCGGCCAATCCATCCTCATGCACCTCACCCTGCTGCCCTACCTCGCCGCCAGTGGTGAGCTGAAAACCAAACCCACCCAGCATTCCGTCAAGGAACTCCAGTCCATCGGCCTTGCGCCTGATGTCCTTGTCTGCCGTTCCGAACACCCCATCCCCGAGAAAGAACTCGCCAAGATCGCCCTCTTCTGCAACGTCCGCAAAGAGGCCGTCGTGCCCGCCTATGACCTCAAGACCATCTACGAGGCCCCCCTTGCCTACCACCGCGCGGGTCTAGACCAAGCCGTGCTCGATGCTTTCGGCATCACCCCTGCCCCAAAGCCCAACCTCGCCCGCTGGGATGATGTGATGGACCGCCTCACCCACCCCGAAGGCGAAATCCGCGTCGCCATTGTCGGCAAATACACCCAGCTTGAAGACGCCTACAAATCCATCGCCGAGGCCCTCACCCATGGCGGCATGGCCAACCGCACCAAGGTGCGCGCCGAATGGATCGACGCCGAGATTTTTGAACGCGAAGACCCCGCCCCCTACCTTGAAGGCTTCAACGCCATCCTCGTGCCCGGCGGCTTTGGCGAACGCGGCACCGAAGGCAAGATCAAGGCCGCTCAGTTCGCCCGCGAAAAGAAGGTGCCCTACCTTGGCATCTGCCTTGGCATGCAAATGGCCGTCATCGAGGCCAGCCGCAACCTTGCCGGTGTGACCGATGCCGGCTCCGAAGAGTTTGACCACGAGGCAGGCGCCCGCCGCTTTACCCCCGTCGTCTATCACCTCAAGGAATGGGTGCAGGGCAACCACACTGTCCAGCGCAAGGTGGGTGACGCCAAAGGCGGCACCATGCGGCTGGGCGCCTATACCGCCAACCTGAAACCCGGCTCAGCCGTCGCCCGCATCTATGGCACCACGGTCATCGAAGAACGCCACCGCCACCGGTACGAGGTGGACGCGCAATATATCGCGGGGCTCGAGAAATGCGGGATGATCTTCTCCGGCATGTCCCCCGATGGACGGTTGCCCGAGATTGTGGAGGTCGCCGATCACCCGTGGTTCATCGGCGTGCAGTTTCACCCGGAGTTGAAGAGCAAGCCGTTCGCGCCGCATCCGTTGTTTGCGGATTTCGTGCGGGCGGCGGTGGAAGGGGCGCGGTTGGTGTGAGGGGAGTTAAACTCGCATCGGCCGAGCACTTACCACCTTTCCGTGCAATGCTAGCGGGTCTTCATTGCCCGGTAACGGCGGGGTAGTTGTCAAAGCAAACTCCTCGTCACTTTGAAGCATGTGGTGCATCCGCACGTGTGAGTACTGAGGATCCGAGGACAGGAAACTGGTGAGTTTCTGATAGTCGTCACTTCTCATCTTTGCACCTGTGAAAATAGCGGTGACTGCTTCCTCAGGGAAACTAAACAAGTGAAGCGGCAAGGCATCAAAAGCAGGGATCTTTTCTGGTTCATGAATTGATCGAACTTCGTTGGCTTGTTTCAAGTAACGAATGAGTCTCCATTCCTGCTCATAAGCCCAAACCTTAGCTTTGCGAGTCAAGGCTTCTGGCCTGTTAAGTGTTGTAGACGATAAGTGCGGCCGGACATCACTGTAGTCCACTTTCAAAAGAAAACTTGGGAATTCTTGCGCATAATTGGAGTTGAAGAATGCGTTGTCAGTATCAAATTCAATAACAAATCCCCTATGTTGGTCACCGTAGTGAGACCACATAAGTAGACTATCGTGGATTTCAGAAAGACTTAGCACACCAAAAGTAAGGGAAAGTTGTAGATTTGCGCACAAATTATTGTTTAGGGAAAACATCCCACCGAGCCACTGATATTGTCTAGTCAGAAATTCCATTCCAAGCTTGGTAGCATTGATCATCAAGAACATACGCTGCGGTGTCAGGACAAAACTTTTTCCATCGCCGCCATTTAATTGATCCTCCAAACAGAAGCGCTCCTGATCCTCCTTCGAAAGCATGTCATAAGTTGGCGAAAGATCGAATGGATCGTTAAACTCAATTGCTTGAGTGAGTCGAATTTTCCTATGAACCAGATCAGAAATTCGATTGGGTCCGCAATATTTGTATAACTTCATTCTCACATGTCCATCGAAATAGAAGGCGCGAACTCGTACGGCAGTCTAGCCGATCTTGTCAGATTTGCCCAAAGCAAATCTGACCGCGCCCGACCCGCCCCCCGGGGGCGGGCGCGGCAATGGCCGCACCCCAAGGGCCCCCGCGTGTCGGACGCGGTCAGCTTTGCACCCTGTCGTGCCGATGGGGGCATAGCGCGCAAGGAGGCCTGCTGCATCAACGGCCCGGCCCGCGAAAGCGTTCGCGGGCGTTCGGGGCTGAAAAGGGTCCACTGGACCCTTTTCGCGGTGCGCAGGTGCGCACCGCCGCCCCGAACCCCGATTCCCGGATCATGGTTAACGCGGCCCTGCCCCACCGCGCGTAGAGACGGAAAGAAGACGCAAGCAAGACAGAAAAAAGACGGCCCCAATCGCTCGGGGCCGCCCAATTAACACAGCGTCCGCAAGGGCTTAGCCCAGCATCCCCGTGACCAGCGGCCCCACCTCGTGCCACCCCTCCCACATCATCTTCAACGCAACATAGAAGATGATCAGCAGGCCTACATAGGCGATCCAGCGGTGCTTGTTCAGCAGCGATGCGATGAACGACGCCGCAAAGCCCATCAGCGCAATCGACAGGCCCAGACCAATCACCAGCACCACCGGATGGTCCTTGGCCGCGCCCGCAACGGCCAGCACATTATCCAGGCTCATGGACACATCTGCCACCACAATCTGTGTCGCCGCCTGCCGGAAGGTCTTGGTCGGCGCACCGCCCGCAACCGTGCCGTCAGCGTTGATATCCTGCCCTGTTACAGCCTCAACCCCGATATCCTCATTGCCGTGACCGTCCTGCAATTCGCGGAACATCTTCCAGCAAACCCACAGCAACAGGATGCCACCGGCCAGCAAAAGCCCTGTAATGGCAAGCAGTTGCACCGTGAAAGCGGCAAAGACAATGCGCAGCACCGTGGCCGCGATGATGCCCACCAGAATGGCCCGCGCGCGCATTTCCTTGGGCAGGCCCGCGGCGGCAAGGCCGATGACAATGGCATTGTCGCCCGCCAGCACCAGATCAATCCCGATCACCTGCGCCAAAGCCGTCATGCCCTCACGCGTGAAAATCTCGGCCCAGGCGGCCAAGGTAAAGAACTCCATAGACTGTCCACTTCATGGGTTGTTTGCCCCGCGTGTAAGTCTTGAAAAGCCGCTGCACAAGCCGCTTTCCTGCAGCGTTGCGTTGCGTTTGGCGCGCGTGGGGCTTGACACATGGCCCCAATGCGCGCATCTGACGCTCAGCTTGTCCGTTCGCTGCCGCGTGAGCAGCCTTTTGCAACGCAAGCACCGGTTCCCACCTTCACGCAGGGGTTCCGCCGCACTGACGGCCCGCTGGCACAAGGCCAAGGGTCAGCGCGCTGCGGCCTTACCTGCTTGCCGGGCGACACCTTGATAGGGGCGTCCGGAAGACCCCGATCGCGGGGTCGGAAAGATATTTATGACGACGTTTCAAGACCTTGGGCTTTCGCCCCGCCTGCTGACGGCGCTTGCCAAGACCACCCTCACCACACCCACGCCCATTCAGGCGCAGGCCATTCCTTACATCATGCAAGGGCGTGATCTGATGGGCCTTGCGCAAACCGGCACGGGCAAGACGGCGGCCTTTGGCCTGCCCTTGCTGCACCGCCTGTTGGATATTGGCCACCCTCCGGCTGCGCGCAAGGTGCGCGCGCTGATCCTGGCACCCACGCGCGAATTGGTCACGCAAATTGCCAAGAACCTTGAGATCTTCACCAAAGGCACGCCGGTCAAGGTGACCACCGTGGTTGGCGGCGCATCGCTGTTCCGGCAGGCGCAATCGCTGATCAAGGGCTCAGACGTGCTGGTGGCCACACCGGGGCGGTTGATTGACCTTTTGGAAAGGGGTGACGTTTACCTTGATGATTGCAGCTATCTGGTACTGGATGAAGCGGATCACATGCTGGATATGGGCTTTATCCATTCCTTGCGCAAAATCGCCAAGCACATCCCGCTGAAACGCCAGACCATGCTGTTTTCGGCCACGATGCCGAAAGATATCGAAGATCTGGCAGGCACCTACCTGCGCGATCCGGTCAAGGTGCAGGTCTCGCCTCCGGGCAAACCGGCCGACAAGATCGTGCAGGGCGTGCATTACATTCCAAACGGCGACAAGGCCAAGCTCTTGGAAGAATACCTGCGCAAGCACCCCACCGAACAGGCGCTGGTGTTCGGGCGCACGAAACACGGGTCGGAAAAGCTGATGAAGCTTTTGGTAACCTGGGGCTTCAAGGCAGGCTCGATCCACGGCAACAAATCGCAGGGCCAGCGTGACCGCACGCTGACCGAATTCCGCAACGGCGATCTGGATGTGCTGGTGGCCACCGATGTTGCGGCGCGCGGCATTGATATTCCGGGTGTGCGGCATGTCTATAACTATGACATGCCGAATGTTCCGGAAAACTATGTGCACCGCATTGGTCGTACAGCACGGGCGGGGGCAGAGGGTACCGCCGTGGCGTTCTGTGCTCCGGCTGAGATGGGTGAATTGCAGGCGGTTGAGAAGCTTTTGAAAAAGCCGCTGCCAGTGCTGGGCGGGGCGCCATGGTCTTTGGCGGCAATCGCTGCCGCACCAAAGCCTGCACAGAACCGCGGTCAGCGGCCGGGCGGCGGGCGGCCGGGTGGCAAACCACAGGGGCAAAAGGCCCAAGGTGCCAAGCCAATCGGGGGTGCCAAGCCAATGGGGGCAAAACCAGCCGGGCAAAAGCCGCAAGGCCGCCCCGGCGGAAACCCTGCTGCACGGCCAGCATCCGCCAAACCAATGGGCGGCGGTGGCAGCCCGCATCGCAACAAGGCAAACCCTGCCCGGTAACAGCCTAAGGGGCCGCTTCGGCGGCCCTTGCTACTTGGCTTCGTCTTCCAGATGCAGCTTCACATCGATCAGCACCTGCTGGATGGCCAGCGTTTCGCGCAGAATCCGCTTAGCCTCATTCGCCGAGATCACCCCGTCGCTGATGGCATTGTTATACTCGGCCATCAGCTGCGCAAAGCGCTGCGACAGCGCCACCACATCCTGATTGACCTTGGTGCCCGGGTCTTTGCGCTCGGGGTCGTGTGACAGCGTCACCCCCCGCAAATCCGCCAAAGCCGCCGTCACATGCGGGAAACTGGCTGCCGCCTCAAGTGCGGCCACCACGTCAATCGGCATGAACCGGTCACCATGTTCATCTGCATCCGAATAGTAGCGGCCCAACGTGGCTTTGGATTTCCCCGTCAGCTCGCAGGCAGCTTCGACGCCCACGTCTTTGACAAGGGCTTCAGAATGTTTTTTCAGATAGGTTTCAACCGACATGTCGTTTTTCCAAGGCAATCGTCCACAAAAGGGCACCGTCCGGCAGGCCCCGTGGGAAATCTATAGCCCTTTTCCCATGTAGGGCAATCCAACCATTTGACATACCCCGATCTGTTCCGGGTCTGTGGAACGCTTAGCGAGTGTCCGGTGTCCCCAGCACCGGTGTGGGTGGGGGGTCCGCTGTGCTTTGGTCACTAAGGTGAAGGCTTGACGCAAGGCAGGCTGCACGGCGGGCCCGTCTGCGTGATCTTTGTGTAGATGCGAGTGACGCTTGAACAGTGCGGGTTCCGGTCGGGTTGTTCTGGTCGGAACCATTTTTCCGGCTTGCACCCGGCCTTCGGGCCGCGCTAACCAGCCAGCATGGCAAAGCTTTATTACAACTATTCCACCATGAACGCGGGCAAATCGACCCTGCTGTTGCAGGCCGCGCACAACTATCGCGAAGGCGGTATGCAGACTTATCTGGTGACCGCGCAGTTTGACAATCGCGCAGGTCAGGGCCGTATCGCCAGCCGCATCGGCATTGGTGAGGATGCCGATACCTTTGCCCCAGGCGAGGACATGTTTGCCAAGATCAGGGCGCGTCTGGCGCAGGGCCCTGTGGCCTGCATTTTCATTGATGAATGTCAGTTCTTGTCAAAAGATCAGGTCTGGCAACTGGCCCGCGCGGTCGATGATCTGGGTGTGCCGGTCATGTGCTACGGCCTGCGTGTTGATTTTCAGGGCAACCTCTTTCCCGGTTCCGCCGCCCTGCTGGCATGGGCCGATGAAATGCGCGAGGTCCGCACGATCTGCCATTGCGGCAAGAAGGCCACGATGGTGGTGCGCAAAGGGCCGGACGGGCGCGCCTTGCGCGATGGTGATCAGGTGGTGATCGGCGGCAATGAGACCTACGTATCGATGTGCCGCCGTCACTGGCGCGCGGCGGTGGGTGACGGCTGAACAGGGGCAAGCGCAATCACTGCCCCGGCCAAGGCGATCAGGCCCATCCCGACAATCGCCGAAAGTGTCAGCTGTTCGGCCCAGATCAGCAGGCCCCAGATGGCCGAGATGGGCAGGATCGCATATTCAAACACCGAGACCGTAGCGGCCGGGGCAATCTGATAGGCGCGGATCATCAGTCCAACGCCGATCACCGAAACCACCGCCTGTATGCTGACCCAGAACAGGAACGTAGGCGACGGCACCACCCAGCCGCGCAGAATGAACCCTGCCGTCCCGTCGGGCGCAGCCTGGGGTATCAGGGCCAGAATGACCAGCCCCAGACAGCCCAGCACCAGCAGTGCCATGAAGAACCCCGCCAGCAGCGTTTCAGCCGTTTCATCTGGGCACCAACGGCGCGTTGCAATATTGCCCATGGCATACAAGGCCCCCGCCAGCACGGGCAGCAGGGCCGCAACCGATGCCCCTGCCATGGCAGAAGGGCCAAGCAGCAAGATCACCCCGCCAAACCCCGTCAGCACTGCAATGATCTGCACTGGCGAAATCGGCTCATTGTAGACCAGACGCGCTATCAGCAAAACGAACATGGGCGCCGTGAACAACCCGGCAGCCACGATTGCCACCGGCAAAAAGGCCAGCGCGCCAAAGTAAACCAGCATGGCCAATCCATGAATTGCACTGCGGGCCGCGACCGCACCGCGGTTGCGCGGCAGAAAGCGGTGCCGCAGAGCCATGGCGATCAAGGCGATCAACGGCAAGGCAATCGCCGAACGGAAGGCGTGAAACTGCCACAGGCCCGCCTCGGCCGCGACCACGCGCACAAAGTTGTCGGCAAAACCGATAAGCGCCGCATAGATCAGGATCATGCCAAGGGCGGCAAATGCCCGGTCAGGGGATGATGACATTCAATTGCGCTCCAATGGCTTGCGCCCAGATTATTTCTTTGTTTTGCCCCCCGTGCACACCCGAATACGACATGGTCTGCCCGGATTTGGCAATTGATGCGCGCGCGGCCATCGGCTAGGCTTTCGAGGATGACGAGCATGCACGCGAATTGATGACCCTGACAGCACTGAAAAAGTATCAGCGGTTGGAATGCGCCGGGCTTTGGCAGGATATGCCTGATGCACAGCGGCGCGATGTCATTGTCAGTATCGGGGAAACCTCGCTGATCCTGCGCGACCCGCGCAATGAACAGGTGGTGGCGCATTGGTCGCTGCCTGCTGTCGCGCGGGAAAATGGCCATGCGCTGCCCGCCCTTTACAAACCCGGCAAGGACACGGCTGAAACGCTCGAACTGTCAGATCCTGACATGATTGCAGCGCTTGATACCGTTCATAAGGCAATCGTTGCCGCCCTGCCGCAGCCCGGGCGGCTGCGTGGGGCCATCATGCTGTTTCTGGGCATTCTGGTTGGCGGGGGGCTGGTGGCATGGCTGCCAGATGCCCTGCGCCAACACACAGCGTCGGTTGTGCCTGCCTCGGTGCGGGCTGAGATCGGCCAAATGGCCTATGATGATATTGTCCGTCTGACCGGCGCCCCTTGCACCGAGCCACAGGCACAGGCCGCCCTGGCCGCGTTGTCAGGCCGCATCGCTGGCGAGGCTGCGGCGCCGATCCTGCTGGTCTTGCGCCAAGGGCTTGGCACGCCGGGCCAGCTGCCGGGTGATATCGTGTTGTTGCCACCCGCCCTGATTGCGCAGGAAGATGGTCCTCGGGCGCTGGCCACCGCGATTTCGGCCGAGATTGCACAGGCCAAGTTGGCCGACCCCTTGCTGCCCATCCTTACCCATGCCGGACTGCGTGCAAGCTTTACCCTGCTCACGACAGGCGCACTGCCACCCGGCGCGTTGGAAGGGTATGGCGAAGCGTTCCTGAAAAGCCCCGCGCCTTCACCCGCAAACCCCACGCCATCGCCCGACGCGCCCTTGCCCGATCCGCTGATGTCAGACGCTGACTGGATCGCCTTGCAAGCGATTTGTGACCTGTAAAGCCATCCCTGCCGGGGCAGACTGCCGTTTCCGACTGTGTCCTAGCGGATAAATGCGTCGCCAAAACCCGCGCCGCGTGCAGCGTTCAGCGCCGCCTGTGCCTGACCGGTGCTGTCAAACGGCCCTGCCAGAACCACCGTCAGCGCACGCCCACCCTGGGTGATATTTGACCGGGCGGCTGGCAGACCCAAAGCATGCAGACGTGCCCGCGCGCCTGTGGCATTTTCAGGCACCCCAAAGGTGCCGACCTGCACATAAAGCGCACCTGTGGCGCCTTGTTGGCGTACGGGTGCCGCGGGTTCTGTCTTGGATGATGCGGTCACTGTGCCACGTGGTGCCTGCTCCTGCGCCACTTCCGAAACCAGCCGGGCCGGTGTTTCGCGGGTCCAGACCTGATCCTGCATCGCCTGACCGGTTGCTGTGCCGCGTGCGCGGTTGGGGTTCAGCCTGTCATCCTCCCAGACCGTGCGGTAACCCGGCGGGGGTGTAAACTCTTCGGTCACCGTGGCAACTTCGGCCGTACGACCAGCCCCTGATGCGGTAACGATATGTGTCGGCGCAGTCGTGCCACGCGCCGTATGCCCGGGTTCGGTCAACGACGCCCCGACACCAGAGCCTGCCGGATAGATTGGCGCACGGGCCCCTTCCAGCGTGCCGTCACCGCGCGTGCACAGCACAGCCGTTCCGCCATTGGTCAGCGCGACACGGACAGGAACCGGCGTGTTGGTGTAGCATCCGATGCGGCGGCCTGTTGACGCGGCACCTGCAACAACCGTTGTCGGCACCGGGGCCGCCTCTGCTGCAACAGGGGGACGGGGTGCTGCGGCCACACGCGCCGGGGCTGCGGGTGGCGTGCGTGGAATGGCCGATGCAACGGTCTCAAGCGGCGCGTTGGCTGCACGCGGCGCTGCGGCTGGTGCGGGCGCCGGGGTTGGCTCTGGCGCGGCTTCGGCGACGGCAACAGGCGCTGGCGTTGCCCCCAGCGATGGCGGATAGCCGCACAGCACCCGGCGCGACCGGTCCAGCCGCGGGGCCCATGTCACCCGCCCGCCAACACCGGCGCGCAAGAACACGCAGCCACGGCTGTCAACATATTGTTGCCCGGCAAAGGATGCCGGCGGCTGCTCGGCCGGACCGCCGATACTGGCCAGTGACTGTGCCTGCGCGGCAGACACAGTTGATGACACCGCCAGAACCGCAGCAAGAACAAACTTCGACAGCATCATTACCCCCAAGCAGACTTGGGAAATAATGGCGCATCATTGTTTCCAAGTAAAGGCTAAGGCCCCTTTATTTTGTGCCAAACATGCGATCGCCCGCATCCCCTAGCCCCGGCACAATATATCCATGGTCATTCAGAAAGTTATCCACAGCCGCTGTGACAATTGGCACGTCCGGATGCGCCTCTTTCATCCGCGCAATGCCTTCGGGGGCCGCCAGCAGGCACAGAAAGCGGATATTCCGCGCACCTGATTGTTTCAAAAGCGAAATCGCCGCAACCGATGAATTCCCCGTGGCCAGCATCGGGTCCACCACAATGGCAAGACGGTCTTCCATATGGTCGGGCAGCTTGCAGTAATATTGCACCGGCTGCAGCGTTTCGGGGTCACGATACAGGCCCACAAAGCCCACGCGCGCCGCTGGCACCAGTTCCAGAATACCGTCCAGCAGGCCGTTGCCCGCCCGCAGAATGGATACCAACGCCAGTTTCTTGCCCTCAATCGCTGGCGCATCCATCGCTTCAAGCGGGGTTTCAATGCGCTTGACCGTCATCGGCAACTCGCGCGTCACCTCATAGGCCAAGAGCAGGCTGATCTCGCGCAAGAGCTTGCGGAAGCTGGCGGTCGAGGTGTCTTTCTCGCGCATCAGTGTCAGTTTGTGCTGTACCAGCGGGTGGCTTACAACGGTCAGGTGATCAAGCATCTTGGGCCTCCAGCAGTTTGGCGATACGCGCTTTGGTATCTGCGTCACAGAATGCCGCGTCAAGCGATTGGCGCGCGATCCGCATGAACTGGCCCCTGTCCCAATCCAGCGCCTCGGCCAGCCGGTCATACTCGCGCGCCATCGTGGTGTGAAAGAAAGGCGGATCATCGGTGCTGACCGTCACCTTCACCCCCCGCCGGTCAAGCTCGGCAATGGGATGCGCGCGCCAGTCCTTGTAAAGCCCAAGCGCGATGTTGGAACCGGGGCAGACCTCCAGCACGATGCCGCGTTCGGCCAGATGGTCCACCAGCGCCAGATCCTCAATCGCGCGCACGCCGTGGCCAATGCGTTCGGGGTTCAGGGCATCCAGCGCCGCGCGCACCGATTCCGGCCCGCCCCATTCACCCGCATGCGCCGTGATGCGCAGACCCGCCTCGCGCGCCATGTCAAAAGCATAGCGGAAATCCTTGGGTATGCCCACCTTTTCATCACCGGCAATGCCAAACCCCACGATCCAGTCACCCGCCGTTTCTGCCGCACAGCGCGCGGTCTGCCGTGCCTTGTCGGGGCCAAAGTGGCGGATGCAGGTGACGATCCCGCGCAGCGTGATGCCCATGTCGCGTTGACCGATATCGGCCGCCTCGCGCATGGCATGCAGGTATTCACGCCATGCCCCCAGATCGCGACCACCGCAGAAATCGGGGGACAGGAAAGTTTCGGAATAGACCACGCCGCTTTTCGCCGATTCCTCCAGCACGGCAAGGGTCAGGCGGTGGTAATCTTCGGCTGTGGTCAGTACGGACGTTGCAGCCTCGTAAACCTTGATGAAGTCCCAGAAATCGGCAAAGCGATAGCTGCCGTCCTCGTTGAAGATGCCCGCAATATCCATCTTCTTGCGCTTGGCCAGATCTCGGATGAAGGCAGGCGGGGCCGCCCCTTCCAGATGCAGGTGCAATTCGATCTTGGGCAGCATTACAGCAGCGTCCTTCCGGGTCCAAGGTTTGGCACATCCAGCCAATGCGCAATGGTGGCGGCCACATCGGCAAAGGCGCAGTGGCCCAAGGGGCCTGCGCCCGCACCCGCCATCAGCACGGGCACGCGTTCGCGCGTGTGGTCACTGCCGCGCCATGTGGGATCATTGCCGTGGTCGGCGGTAAAGATGGCGAGATCGCCGGGGCGCATCCGGGCCAGAAATTCACCCGCACGCGCATCAAACCATTCCAGCGCGCGGGCATAGCCTGCCACATCACGGCGGTGGCCATAAAGGCTGTCAAATTCGACAAAGTTCGCAAAGGTAAAGGAATCGGCCTCCGCTTTGCCCTGCAATGCCAGAAGATGTTCGAAAAGTGCAATATCACCTTTGCCCTTGTGCAAATGGCTGATGCCCTGCATCGAGAAGATGTCGCCGATCTTACCCACGGCATGCGTGGTGTGCCCCGCCCCCTGCACCCAGTCCAGCAGCGTGGGCGCAGGTGTTGCAATGGCATAGTCATGCCGGTTGGCGGTGCGTGTGAAATTGCGGGGGCCGCCGGTAAACGGGCGGGCGATGACACGGCCCACCTTCATGGCATGCAAGGTTGGTGCTAGGTCGGCGCACAGCTTCAGCAAACGGTCCAGCCCAAAGGTTTCCTCATGTGCCGCAATCTGAAACACGCTGTCGGCGCTGGTATAACAGATCGGCCAGCCCGTCCGCATGTGTTCGGCGCAGTGCGCCTCAATGATTGGCACACCGGAAGCATGGCAATTGCCCAAAATACCATCAGTGCCCGCCAGCGCGCAGACCTTGGCCACCAGATCGGGCGGAAAGGCAGGAACGGTGTCAGGGAAATAGGTCCAGTCCCACGGCACCGGCACACCGGCCAGTTCCCAATGGCCCGATGGCGTATCCTTGCCGCGCGACACTTCCGTAGCCGCACCCCACCGGCCCGTGACAGCACCGCTCAACCCGGTTTCCAGACCCGATGCCAGTGTGACCGCCTGCCCCAGACCCAGGCCCGCAAGGTTGGGCATGTGCAACGGGCCCTTGCGCCCCTCATCCGCCCGCCCTGCCGCGCAGGCCGCAGCAATATGGCCCAAGGTATTCGCGCCTTCGTCGCCAAAGGCTGCGGCATCGGGTGCGCCGCCGATGCCGACGGAATCCAGCACGATCAGAAAGGCACGGCGTGGTTCTGGCTGCTTCATCAGGCGATCCTTTTCCAGATCAGCGGGGGTTCTTCCGGTGCGGCATCACCAATCACATAGGCCGCCTGCACGGCACGGATGGCCGCCTCGGCCTGCGCTTCGGTGGCCGCATGCACCATGCCCAAGGGCACGCCTGCCCCGATCTCTTCGCCCAGACCCGCAAGGTCTGACAGACCGACAGACGGATTGACGCGGTCCCCCGCCTGCAAACGTCCACCGCCCAGATGAACCACCGCTTGCCCCAGGGCCTGCCCGTCAATCGCCGTGATGAACCCACTGTCCAGCGCCGGAATTTCCAGCATCACCGGTGCGCTTGGCAACCGGTCCGGCCAGCGTTCCACAAAATCCGCAGGCCCGCCCTGCGCTGCCACCATCCGCCCGAAATATTCAGCCGCCGCACCCGATTCCAACGCTGCAATGATGCGCGCCTCGCCGTCCGCTGCATCCGATGCAATGCCGCCAAGCGCCAGCGCCTCACCGCCCAAGGCTGCCGTCAAATCCCATAGTGCGGCGTTGATGGATGTGCCCGTGATGGTCTCCATCACCTCAATCACCTCCAGCGCGTTGCCCGCCGCTGTGGCCAAAGGCTGGCTCATGTCGGTGATCAGGGCCGCGGTCATGCACCCTGCCCCTTGCGCCGTTGACACCAGCGCACACGCCAAAGCCTCGGCCTCGGCCATGGTCTTCATAAATGCGCCCGATCCATATTTCACATCCAGAACAAGGGCTTCCAGACCTGCCGCGAGTTTCTTGGACAGAATTGAGGCGGTGATCAGATCAATGCTGGCCACCGTTCCCGTAACATCGCGGATGGCATAAAGGCGGCGGTCGGCGGGCGCGATTTCACTACTGGCCGAAACGATGGCACAGCGCGTCTGCTCCAGTTGCGCGCGCAACTGCGTTTCGGTCAGACCCGTGCGGAAACCGGGGATCGCCTCAAGCTTATCCAATGTGCCGCCGGTATGGCCCAAACCACGGCCCGAAATCATCGGCACATAGGCCCCGCAGGCGGCCAGCGCCGGCGCCAGCAGCAGCGAGACACAATCGCCGATGCCGCCAGTGGAGTGCTTGTCAATCACCGGGCCGGGCAGTTGCCATTCCAGCACATGGCCAGAGTCGCGCATGGCACGCGTCAAGGCGATGCGTCCCTCTTCGCCAAGGCCCCGCCAGCAGACAGCCATGGCAAAGGCTGCCGCCTGGGCATCCGAGACCGCACCGCTGGCAAGGCCCTGCGCGAAAGCGGCCACAGCCGCCGGGGCGGGCCTGCGCCCTTCACGCAGATCGTCCAGCAGAAGGCGGGCGTCCATCAGACCCGTGCCATATGCGCGGCGGTAAAGACGCCGGGCAAAAGCTCGGCCACGGTCATGGTCAGGCTGGCCCCGTCCGTGGTGCACAGGGTGACCTTGACATCCGGGTCGGCGAATTCGGCAATCTTCTGGCGGCAGCCGCCACAGGGGGGCACAGGGGCGGGGCTGTCAGCAATCACGCAGACCTCGGCAATGCGGCTATCGCCGCCCGCGATCATGGCAGCAATGGCACCTGCCTCGGCGCAGGTGCCTTCGGGGTAGGCGACGTTTTCAACGTTCACGCCCTGATAAATGGCGCCGGACGTGCTGCGGATGGCGGCGCCAACCTGAAAGCGGCTGTAAGGCGCATAGGCGCGGGGACGGATGGCGGTGGCGGCTTCAAGCAATGTCATGGTGCGTCCTTTGGGTTGGTGCGGAGCCGGGGGCCAGCCCCCGGACCCCCTGGGATATTTGGGCCAAAGTGAAAAGGTTATAGTCCAGTCGTCACGGGGTTTCCGGGCAAAGACACCTCAAGCAATTCCAGATCAGGCGTGGCTTCGGCATAGCGCGTGGCAAGGCCGGGGGGAATGACAAAGGCATCACCGGCGGTCAGGCGCATGGGTGCGTTGCCATCCCCTTCCAAAGTCATCTCACCCGCCATCACGAAGGTGAACAGGATATCACCCACATGCGTCGTGGCAGGTGCTGGGCCAGAGGGACGCAGGACCAGAACCGAGGCAGTGCCATTTGTATTGGCGTTGATCGTGGTGTCACGCGCAGCAAAGCCCGGGATGCGGTGGGGGGCAAACTGGCCATCGGATTTGCGGTTGAACACAAAGCGCTGGCCTTGCCATGTGCGGTCAGGGCGCAGGTGGGGGGTGGGCAGGTCCATGCTGTGTTCAATTTCGGTGATATGTTCGGCGGGCACGCCGATTTCGATCACCTCGATCCCGTCGGACGCAACCATGACACGGTGACGGATTTGGGGTGGCTGGATGAAACAATCGCCCGGGCCGATGCGGCGCAGGCCGCCCTGATCTTCATATAGGACATCGACCCAGCCATTGATGCAGAAGATCAGTTGAAACCCGACTTTGTGGAAATGCACCATGTCGGGCACCGGGCCGCCATCGGGGATGCGGATATGGCTGGCGATCATCGCCCCACCCAGCCGGTCCGGCACCAGGTCACGGTACTGCATGCCCGCCCGGCCGACGACCCAAGGCGCGCCATCCGCCAGGCGGCGCACGGTAAAGCTGTGGCGGGTGGGGGGCAGGACCAGCGGGGGGTTCAGCGCTTCTGTCGTCACCACCGTGCCTCCCGGCGATATCT
>JBJOQW010000049.1:0-12632 GCA_046049665.1 Pseudomonadota bacterium
CCCGGGGCTGCAAGGTTGAGTTTGTGACGCCGGCTGCCAAGGTGGCGGAATGGGCAGAGAACACGCTGGAGCAGGCCATCATCATGCGGCGGCTGCTGGAATTGGGTGTGACGGTGCACACGAATAAGGCGCCCGAGGCGATTGGTGCGCGGTCGGTGACGCTCGGCTGCAAGTGGACGGGGGCGCAAAGTGAGATGGTGGTTGATGGCGTGGTCATGGTGACGTCGCGCATACCACATGACCAGCTTTATCACGATTTGCGCCTTGTTAGTGACACATGGGCTGATGCGGGCGTCCAGTCCGTGCGCCTGATCGGTGATGCCGCAGCGCCCGGCCCGATTGCCTGGGCGACCTATGCCGGACGACGCTTTGCAGAAGAGATTGATATGCCGGATGATCGTGGGGACACGCCCGCTTTTCGGCGCGAGGTGGCCGGGCTGGAACCCGGGCCATCGCGGCTTCCACAATAGGAAAGGACAGACCATGGCACATACACGGCATCGCAAGTTCAACACAAAGGACACCTACCCGGAACAAAAGCTGGATAATGATCTGTGTCAGGCCGTTGTGGCGCGCGGGCGGATGGTTTTTTTGCGGGGGCAATGCCCGCAAGACCTTGATACAGCACAGAATCTGGCCAGCCATGACCCTGTGGAGCAGACCCACAAGGTAATGCAAAACATCAGGCAACTGCTGGAGGAAGTGGGCGGCAGCATGGAACATCTGTGCAAGGTCGTGGTCTATCTGACCGACGTGCGCCACCGCGAGGCGGTGTATCGGACGATGGGCGAATACATCAAAGGGGTGCATCCGGTATCGACGGGGGTGGTTGTTACGGCGCTGGCGCGGCCGGAATGGCTGGTGGAAATTGATGGCACGGCCGTGATTCCGGATTGATGGCATGACCTTTTCAATCGTGGCGCGCTGCGCGAAGTCTGGGCAATTTGGCATGGCGATTTCGTCGTCATCCCCTGCTGTGGCCGCGCGCTGCGCACATGTGCGGGCGGGCGTTGGCGCGGTGGCCAGCCAGAACGTAACGGACCCGGCGCTTGGGCCGTTGCTTCTGGATGCGTTAGTGGAAAAGGATGCCATTCCAGCCTTGTCAGAGACTGTTTCGGGCCGCGCGCACATTGATTACCGGCAGTTGCTGGTGGTCGATGCCACGGGGCAGACAGCCATTCATTCGGGCGCGCAGGTGTTAGGTGTCTGGGGGCAGGCGCAGGGCCTTGATTGTGCGGCGGGTGGCAATTTGCTGGCAGATCCGCAGATCCCGAAGGTGATGGTTGCCGCGTTTGAGGGGGCAAAGGGCCACTTGGGTGACCGGTTGATGCTGGCACTTGAGGCGGGGTTGGCGGCGGGGGGTGAGGCGGGGCCAGTCCGGTCTGCCGGGCTGAAACTGGCGGACCGGCTGAGTTGGCCCTTGGTGGATTTGCGGATCGATTGGGCGGATGATCCGATCGGACTGCTGCGCACGGCCTGGGATGTCTACCGGCCACAAATGGCGGCCTATGTGCAGCGGGCGGAAAACCCGACGGAAGCACCGCGCTATGGGGTGCCGGGGGATGAGTGAAATGGCGGTTTCACGAATTTTCTACGATAATTCAGGGTTCTGGACGGGAAAGTTGGGTGCGGGATGACAGAAGAGCGGGTTGATACGTTGGTGATTGGCGGGGGGCAGGCAGGGCTGTCGATGAGCCATCATTTGACTCAGCAAGGTATCCCCCACCTTGTGCTTGAGAAAAAGCGCATTGCCGAAAGCTGGCGAACGGCGAGGTGGGATTCCTTGGTGGCCAACGGGCCGGCCTGGCATGACCGGGTGCCGCCGCTGCTGTTCGAAGGCATGGACGGTGAGGCGTTTGCCGGAAAAGACCGGGTGGCGGATTACTTTGAAACGCTGGCAGCACAGATCAAGGCGCCCGTCCGTTGCGGTGTAACTGTCACTAACCTTGCCAAAGTTGCCGAAGGTTTTGTGGCCAAGACGACTGCAGGCACGGTTCTGGCGCAGAACGTTGTGTTGGCAACCGGGCCGTTTCAAAAGCCGCGCATCCCGGCATTGGTGCCGGATGATCTGGGCATCACACAAATTCATTCGCACGGTTACCGCAACCCGGATCAGCTGCCAGCGGGGGCTGTGCTGGTGGTTGGGGCGGGGTCTTCAGGTTCACAGATCGCGGATGAGCTGCTGCGGGCGGGGCGCAAGGTTTACCTGAGCGTGGGGCCGCATGACCGCCCGCCACGGCGCTATCGGGGGCGTGATTTCGTGTGGTGGCTGGGCGTGCTGGGCAAGTGGGATATCAAGACGCGGCCGCCGGGCACGGAGCATATCACGATTGCGGTCAGCGGTGCCTATGGCGGGCACACGATTGATTTCCGGCGCTTTGCGGCGCGGGGGATGGTGCTTTTGGGCCGTGCGAGTGACTGTTTGGATGGCGTGTTGCAGGTGAATGATGATCTTGCGCGCAACATAAGGGCGGGGGATGCGAACTATCTTTCGGTGCTGGATGAGGCGGATGCCTATGCGGCGGCGCAGGGCCTGGATCTGCCGCTGGAACCTGAGGCGCGCGATTTGCTGCCAGACCCGGATTGCATGATCAACCCGATCCGCAGCCTTGATCTGGCTGGGGCCGGGATTTCGGGAATCGTCTGGGCGACGGGCTATGATCTGGATTTCAGCTGGGTGAAGATTGACGTGTTTCAGCCAAATGGAAAGCCGATCCACCGTGATGGGATAACGGATGTGCCGGGGCTGTATTTCATCGGGCTACCGTGGATGAGCAACCGGGCGTCGGCGTTTATCTGGGGTGCGTGGCGTGATGCGGAGCGCCTTGCAGGCCATCTGGCGGGGCGCGTTACGGCATGATCCAGAGGGCGGCGGGCGGCAGGTGGATGGTCAGTTCGGTGCCGGGGGCAATGCTGGCTGCCTGATCGGGGGGCAGGTCGGCCAGCAAAGGAATACTGCCGACATTCAGGTGCAGGCGGGTTTGTGTGCCGCGAAAGATGCGATCGGTGACATGTGCCTGAAGGGTGTTGTCACCGGGGCCAAGGCGAATGCTTTCAGGGCGGATGGTCAGGGTGCCCGGGCCCTGGGGGATGTCGGGTGGCAGGTGAAGGGGCGGCAGGTCAGAGGTGAACATCTGCCCGGCTACACGCCCCGGCACAAAGTTCACGCCGCCGAAAAAGCGCGCAACAGTGCTGTCTGCAGGGCGCTGATAAAAGTCTTGGGGTGGGCCATGCTGGCGCAGGCGGCCATCGAGCATAAGCGCTACTTGATCGGCAAGGGCGACGGCCTCTTCCTGATCATGGGTGACGAACAGAGTGGTGATCTTCAGCCGTTGTTGCAGGCTGCGGATCAGATCACGCATTTCGGCGCGCAGGTGGGCGTCAAGATTGGACAGGGGCTCATCCAGCAGCAGAACGCGCGGCTGCACGATCAGCGCGCGGGCAAGGGCCACGCGCTGTTGCTGGCCGCCGGAAAGGGCGGCGGGGCGGCGGCTGCTCATTCCGGGCAGTTGCACAAGGGCCAGCATCTCGGCCACGCGGGCGGCGATTTCCGGGCGGGGAAGGCCGCGCATTTTCAGGCCGAAACCCACGTTTTCGGCGACAGTCAGGGTGGGAAACAGAAGGTGGTTCTGAAACACCATCACAGCGCCACGCCGTTCGGGTGGGGTGTGCAGGATGGACTGGCCATCAAACCGCACATCGCCTGCATCAGGGCGCAACAGGCCCGCGATGATTTTCATGGTCGTGGTCTTGCCGCAGCCTGAGGGGCCAAGGAGGGCGGTCAGCGAACCCGTGGGAATGGTCAGGGACAGGTCTTCAACGGTGGCGATGCCAGCACCGGGATAGCGCAGGGTCAGGTTCTGAATGGCAAGATCGGTCATCGGCGTACCATGGCAGCCAGGGCGGGATGCGTGCCAGTCAGGTGGCGGGCAGTCAGGATCAGGATCAGGATTCCGGGCAGGATGTAGATGATGCTGATCGCACCGGTCAGATCATTGCGGCCGGATGTGGCAAAGCTGAACAAGAGCAGGGGCAGGGTCTGCACGCGCCCACCACCGATGAGAAGGGTCAGGATGTACTGGTTCCATGACACCAGAAAGCAGAACAGGCCGCCCACGATGATGCCGGGCAGGATGGCGGGCAGGGTGATGTAGCGGAAGGTTTGCCAAGGGGTGGCGCCAAGGCTGCGGGCCTGCGCTTCAAAGCTGGGGTCATGGTTGGCAAAGATGCCGGTCATGATGATGATCATGTAGGGCAGCGTGGGGATCAGATGCACAAGGACGACACCGGTGAAAGTGTTTGTCAGGCCAAGGTGCAGGAAAATGGCATGCAGGCCAAGGGCCGCAGCAAGGCCAGGCACGATCAATGGGGCAAGGATCAGGGCTTGGACAGCTGATTTGCCACGGAACTGATGCTGACCAAGAGCGCGGCCTGCGGGCACGCCGATCATGATGGCAAGCGCCGTTGCAAGCAGGGCGATGGCCCCGGTGATCCACAGGCTTTCAAGCACTCCGGAGCGGTCTGACAGGGCGGTTTCCCATGGGCGCAATGTCCATTCCTGCGGGAATAGTGACGGAAACCGCCAGCCTTTGGCAAAGGACCAGATGGCCAGCGGGATCAGGGGCAGGATCAGCCACAGGACCAACGCTGCGGTGGCAAGGCGGCGCAGGGCACGAAACCAAAGGGGCCGGGTCACGTGCGCACCATGGCACGCAGGGCGCGGGTATAGGCCCAGATCAGGGCGGCAGAGACGCAGGTGATGATCACGGCCATGGCCATGGCATCGGGGCGGCTGGCAAGATCAACATCGGTAAAGCTGCGGTAGGCCAGCACGGGCAGGGCCTGCGGGTAGCTGGCGCCAAGCAAGGCGGGGATTTCATAGGCGCCAAAGGCAAAGGCAAAGGCAATGACAGAGGCGGCGGTGATGCCGGGCAGCAGCATGGGCAACAGGGCATGGCGAAAGGCCTGCCACGGGGTTGCGCCAAGTGAACGTGCAGTGGCTTCGTGATCTGTGCCGATGGTCTGCATCTGGGCAAGAATGACAATGCCGATGAAGGGCACCTCTTTCCAGACATAGTGCAGGATGATGCCAAAGGCGGCGGGGTCAAACACAAGTGCCGGAAAATCGGCAGGGCGGGAGATGAGGCCTGCTGCATAGCCAAGGCGGGCAAAGGTGCCGGACTGGCTGAACAGATATAGAATGCCAATGGCGCCAACGATGTGGGGGATTGTGAGGTTCAGCTGGAACAGGAAGGTGATGATGCCGCGGCCTGTCGTGGTGGCGCGGATCAGCAGGGCGGCAGCAGTGGCGATGATGGCGGCGATGACAGTCGAGGTAAACGCAATGTGGAAGGTCAAAAGGAATGACAGCAGGAAATCAGGGTCGGTCAGGACGCGCCCGTAGGCCTGCAGGTTCGGGTTCGTCAGGCCAATGACGGGCATGTAGTTGAATGACCGCATAATGGCCACGATCAGCCCGCCGCCGAACAGCAGGCCGATCACCGCCACGGCTGGCGCAAGCATCAGGAACAGGCGCAAACGGCTGGTCATTGCCCCACTTCTTGGGATCACTTCCCTACGTTTTCGATCCAACCCTGTTCGATGGCAGAAATCCAGTCAGCTTGCAGTTCAGGCAGCGCATATGGTGCAAGTTCGGCTGGGGTAATCACCGATGGATGCGACGGCAGGGCAGAAAAGGCGGCCTGCACCTCGGGCGCAACCCGTTCCAGCGTGATGGCGGGTGCGGTGCCCCAAACGGCCGGGTTGGCCTTTTCCAGCTGAGCTTCGGCTGACAGAAGCACGTTCTGCGCCACCATGGCGGCGGCCTTGTTGGGCGAATTGAACGGGATGATCGTGTAGTTCGTATTGCCGATGGTGCCATCCGTCAGGGCATAGCTGCGCACGGTATCGGGGTACGTGCCCGCATCCACGGCAAGGCCGAACTGCGCGGGATCGTAGTTGAAGGTCAGCGCAACCTCGCCATTGGCGAACAGGTCATTCAGTTGCGTAATCGAAGTGGGGTAGGTCGCCCCTTCGCGCCAGAGGAAGGGTTCAATCTCGTTCAGGATGGCCCATGTTTTGGCTGCAGCTGCATCAAACTTCGCCTGATCAAAGGGGCCAAGCAGGTTTTCGGCGCCACCCGCAGCGTGGTAAAACACATGCCGCACGAACACTGCACCATTGAAATCAGGTGGGGCGGGGTAGGTGAACTGGCCGGGGTTGGCCTTGATCCAGTCCAGCAATTCCGGAATTGATTTTGGCGGCGCAGTCAAGGTTGCGCTGTCATGCGCCAGCGCGAATTGCGCAAGGTTCCAGGGCACCTCGCACCCGTTTACCGGCACGCCGAAATCATTCGCGATGGCAGGGTTATCCCAGTTGACCAGCGCGTTGTTTGGCAGCGTGTCGGTATAGCCGCAAAACGCCAGCCCGCCCTGTTGCATGGTGCGGAAATTCTCGCCGTTGATCCAGATCATGTCGACCGATCCGGCGTCCAGATTACCCGCCTCTTTTTCACCCAGCACGATGTTTACGGCCTCGGTCGTATTCGTCAGCGGGACAAGGTTCAGCGTGATGTCATACTGATCGCGCAAAACGCCGCCCACGTAGTCGGTGACATAGGCGTTGATATTGTCGGCCCCGCCCCACATGAACCAGTTGACCGTGCCGCCCTTCGCCATTTCCGTGATGGCTGCCCAGTCCTGCCCGATCAGCTTGCTGCCATCTGCAGTATCGGCAAAGGCCGCAACGGGCATGAAAAATGCGATGGCGGTCAGGGCAAGGGTGGTTCTGCGGGTGGTGGTCATGCCGGGGGGTATCCTTTGAACAACAAGCTGCGCCCTTGTCACCGGGGTGGGTGCAGGGTTGCAAGTCTTTGGCACAGAACAAACGGAACTGTGAAGTGCCGGAAACCTTTCAGCTTTCCGAAAGCAGTGGCAGGCGCACCTGCGCCTCAAGGCCCGTTGGCTGCCTGTTGGCAAGGCGAACCGTTCCACCCATGCCCTGCACAATGCTTTGCGCGATTGACAGGCCAAGGCCCGCCCCGCCCGTTTCAGTACTGCGACTGTCATCGCCGCGCACAAACGGGGCAAACACAGCCTCCAGCCGTTCAGCGGGCAGGCCGGGGCCATTGTCCAGCACGCAGACCACAGCTTGGCCCCCATCAAGCGACAGCGTGATCTCTGCCCCACCCCCGTAGCGCAAGGCATTGTCGATCAGATTGCCGATGGCCCGTTTCAGGGCAACGGGCCGTGCGCGCACGCGCAATGCCGGCCCTCCCGCAAAGCTGGCACCCCGATCCTGCGCCATTTGCGTCAGAAACGCGGGCAGCAAAATATCTTGCACGGGTTCATCATCGCGCGCGCCTTTGGCAAAGCCTACCAGCCCGTCCGCCATGACAGCCATCTCATCCAGTGTGCGCACCATGTTGTCGCGCAGGTCGGGATCGTCCAGCAATTCGGCACGGATGCGCAGGCTTGTAATGGGCGTGCGCAGATCATGCCCAACGGCACCCAGCGTGCGCATGCGTTCCGCATCAAAGCGCGCAATCTGCACTTGCATGTCGTTAAAGGCATGGGCCGCAGCGCGGATTTCGCGTGGGCCATCTTCGGGCAAGCGCACTGAACGATCCCCGCGCCCCGCAGCCTCGGCGGCGCGGGCCAGCGCACCAATCGGCTGCGTCAGACGGCGGATGAACAGCACCCCAGCCCCCAGCACAGCCACCAATGACAGGCCAAAAACCAGCAGCACGGCATCCGCATCAACACCGGGGCGCGGCACATCTGGCGGCACTGCCCGCACGTTTAGCCAGACCGGCGCAGGGCCTGTGCCGATGGCGATGGAAATGACAATTGCTTCAAATTCGCGGCGGAAGCGGCGTTCGACACGCTCTTGCACCACTGCTGCGGCAAAAGGGCGGTCTTTCAGATCTTGTGCCAGTTGCCGCGCAAGAAAGCGCGAACGGACATCGTCTGGCGTTTCCGCGATAAGTGGGGTGGCATCAACAGACACCTTGGCAAACCGGGTTGAGGCCCGCCGCGCAACAGCCTCCCGCGCTTGCGCGGGAACGGCCTCAATCGCAGGGACCAGGCCGAGGATCCGCTCAACCTCACGCTCCATCACGGCGGCGCGGTCAAAGCGGGTACGTTCAACGGATTGCGCAATCAGGGCGATCAGCGTAGCGGCAAGCAGTGCAGCCGCCAGCAGCAGGGCAAAGCGCGCGGCAATGCCATCGGGCAAAAGGCGCTTCATTCGACTGCCTCAACATCCACGGCCAGCCGGTAACCACCGCCCCAATCAGTCACTAACAAGCACGGATTGGCAGGATCAGCCTCAATCTTGCGGCGCAGGCGGGTGATGCGGTTATCAATCGCGCGGTCATAGGGTTTCGCCTCGCGGCCCATCAGCAGATCAAGCAGTTGGTGGCGCGACAGCACGGCTTGCGGCCGGTCAAGAAACACCACCAGCAGCTTGCTTTCGCCCGATGTCAGCGCCATCTCGGCCCCGCCCTCGCCCGTCAGAACCTGCCGCGCCGGGTCATGCAGCCATGGCCCAAACCGCCTGCGCCCCGAAGGCAGCGGGGCCACCACAGGCGGCACACGGCGCAATACGGCCCGAATACGCGCCAGCAGTTCGCGCGGGTTGAACGGTTTGACGATGTAATCATCCGCACCCAGCTCCAGCCCGACAATCCGGTCCGTATCTTCGGCCATCGCGGTCAGCAGCAGTACGGGCGGGCCACCCCGGCCAACGATATGGCGGCAGAGTGAAAGCCCGTCTTCGCCCGGCATCATCACATCCAGCACCACCAGATGAATGCCAGCATTGTCCAATTGCCCCCGCGCTTCAGCGGCATTGGCGCATAGCGTTGTGCGGAACCCCTGCTTGCGCAGATACTGCCCCAGCGGTTCGCGGATATCACGCGCATCATCCACGATCAGGATATGGGGATCAATCTGGTCGGCCATTGGTTCAAAACTATCCTGCATCTGCGGTTACATGGACCATACGCACTTTGGGCGCGGGCTGGAAAGCACCCAAAACCCTGCCTGCCCCACCTGATTTGTCGCAAGATGTGTCAGGCGCACGAACTGCCACGCTTTGCGACAAAGGCCCTGTCGCGGTGACACACATTAAAGGGCAAGACACCCCAAGTGCATAACACCGGGAAGCAAACGCCTTCCCCCAACACTTGAAAAGGAATGCAACATGAAACCGACCAACAAAATCGTCCCCGTCGTCGCCCTGGCCGTTCTGATGGGCCTGTCTGGCGCCATGATCGCCACAGCGCAGGGTCTTGAAGCGCAGTCCGGGGCGGCCACCACCGATGAGGTGATCACACCGGTCCATGCCCGCCGTGGCGACCGTGAGCATGGGCCGCGCGGTGAAGGCGGCCACGAGATGTTCCGCACCATGTTCACCGCAGCGGATGCCGACGCAGACGGTTCGGTGACAGCAGAAGAGCTCGCAGCCTTCCGGGCGGCCAAAGTGGCAGCTGCAGATGCGAATGCCGATGGCGCGCTGAGCCTGGATGAATTCCAGACGGTCTGGCTGGAAGCGATGCAACCGCGGATGGTGGACGCGTTCCAGCATCTGGATGCGGATGGTGACGCCAGCATTACCGCGGCAGAAGTGGATGATCTGGTTACCAACGTGATGGACCGGATGGACCGCAACGGCGATGGGGTGATCAATGCGGATGATCGCGGTCGCCGTGGCCGCCGTGGCAGCGACGAATAAGCGTATCGGCAAAAACCAAGGGGGCGGGGAAACCCGCCCCTTTTGACCATTGGACATGCGTCCGGGAGACTGCGTTGAAACCTGTTCTTGCTGCCCTTCACCCCTATTGGCTGTGGTTAGTGTTTGCGGTGCCCGGCATTGCCATGACATTTGCTGCCCTGACATCCGATAATGCGCGGATCTTTCACCAGCTTGTGCATCCATCGGGTGAGTTTTCGGCGCGATTCCTGATCGTGACAATGATGGCCACACCTTTGGCGATGTTGCTGAAGGGCTGGCGCGGGCCACAATGGCTGCGGCGCAACCGCCGCTATCTGGGTGTGGCCGCCTTTGGCTATGCCTTGATGCACACCATTTTCTACGTGATCGACAAGGCGGGCATTGACCCCGTGCTGTCCGAACTGCCGCGTCTGTATATCTGGACGGGCTGGCTGGCGTTTCTGATCTTTGTGCCGCTGGCCGTCACTTCGACTGATGGTTTTGTACGGCGCATGGGCACATGGTGGAAATGGCTGCAACGCTGGACCTATGCGGCGGCCGTACTGACGCTGGTGCATTGGGCGGCCCTGCACAACTGGGGCAGCATCACCCCCGCGTTGGTGCATTTCGGGCCGCTGATTGGGCTAGAGGCGTACCGGCTGTGGTATTGGTACGGGCGCAAACGCGAACATCCCGCAGTTGCGCAGGACGGCGGCGTTTCTGATGGTGCATGAAAACCGGAAGGTGGTGCCGCTGAAGAGACTCGAACTCCCGACCCCATCATTACGAATGACGTGCTCTACCAACTGAGCTACAGCGGCCTGCCTTCCGGGCGTGCTGATAGCACCACTGATTGCGGGTGTGTAGCCCCTAATTTTGGCTTCGTGCAGCGGCGACGGCATCAATGATATCGCCGTCGTCCGGCACATCCACTGCGCCTGGCGTTGGGCCACCAAGGATAAGTGGCAAAAGTTCGGTTCCTGTAGTGCTGGGTCCGGCGCCTTCGGCGGGTTCGCGCCATGACAGGGTGTCAAACCCGCCGCAGTTTTCGCAGATCGGCCCCCATTGGCTGTGAATCGCCTGACATTTGTCGCAGCACCATTGCGGGCCACGCGGCGCTGTCACGGCGCGGGCAAGCCAGCCGCGCACGACCTCTTCGCCTGAACCCTCACCGCGTTCGATGGCCGCCATCAGGGCCAGCGACCGCCCGGTGGGGTGGCGCGTGGCCGTGTCACCAAGGGCGCGGCGGGCCTCGGGGAAATCTTCGGCGGCGATGTGCAATTCGGCCATCAGCATGCGGGATTCGTCATCATCAGGGCGTGCCGAGACCAGATCGCGAAAGCGTTTGACACGTTTGGCGGGCGTTTCCTCTGGTTCAATCTCGGCAAAGGCGGCGGCCAGATCAGGGTGCGGCAGCGCCCCCCATGCCTTTTTCAGCACACGCGCGGCACCTTTCTTGTCACCTTTGGTGATAAAGGACCGTGCCGCCATAGCCGCCGCAGGGATCAGGTCCGGTGACAGACGGTTCGCCTCAATAGCCGCTTCACGCGCCTCAAGGCTGGCGCTGTCATCCATGATCGTGCGTGCCTCTTGCAGGGCCAGCACCGCATCACGGCGGCGATACACTTCTTTCGGCAAGGCGCCGGCCTTCAGCTTGGCCCCCAATGTGGCGCGCGCCCCTTTCCAGTCGGACTGTTCGGATTGCAGTTTCAGCAGAATATCCTGCGTTTCGGCATGTTTGGGCTTTAGTGCAAAGGCCTTTTCAGCCAGCTTCAGCGCCATATCCGTATCGCCATCGGCCAGCTTTTGTGCCAGCAATCCGCGCACACCCACAAACCGCGATGCGGGGTCTGCAAGCAAGGATTTATAGGCCTCGGTCGCCTTTTTCGTATCGCCTGCCGCATGGGCGGCCTGCGCAACCAGCAGGGTTGTCAGGCCCGGACGATCCAGAAACTTCTCGGCTTTTTGCGCGCGCGCAAGGGCAAGGCGGCCTTCGCCCGATGCAATGGCCATCATGGCTTCTTCGGCGGCCTGATAGCCTTTACGTTCGCGGTTGCGGTCAAAATAGCGGGAAATGGCGGTTTCATCGCCGTTCAGAAAGCGCAGAACTGCGATGATCAGACCAACGGCTTTCATCAAAAGCCACAGCAGAACGATCAGGATCAGCAGAATGATCAGCGCCTGAAACGGGCCCAGCGTGAATTCATAGCCCGCAACCAGCACACGCATGCCGCCATCCGTATCCAGCAGGGCGCTGGAGCCGAAGGTCAGGGCCGCAATGGCCGCCACAAACAGAACGACCTTCAGGAAAGACCAGATCATTCCACACCCCCAACGGCAGCGGTCAGCGCGGCGTGGGCCTGCTGGCCTTCAAGATGCAGTTGGGCCTGTGTCAGCCATTCGGCCATGGCCGTTTGCGAAACCTCCGGCAGGCTGGGCAGTAGGGCAAGCCCATCAGCAACCGATCCGGCTGCAAGCGCCGCTTCGATGCGTGACAGCACGGCATCCGGATCATCACCGTCACGCGGGGTAAGGGACCGCGCGCCAGTCTGGCTGCGCAAAAAGCTGGTAACGCGATCACCCCAGGTTTCACCCATATCGGCGCGCAAGGCGACATCAAGGGCGGCACGGGCGGCATCGGGGAAGCCAGAGCGAAGATCGGTCAGCGTGGGAAGGCCGGTGGCGGCATGGGTGGCAAGCACGGGGGGCACAAGGGCCGGGTCGAAATCTGCAAGGGCTGCTTCAAACGGCCCGCCTGATTCCAGTGCCACGGCAATCTGGCGCAGACTGGCGCGGACAATGGATTGCGCGGCCTCTGCTTCCGCCGCAGCGCGCAGTTCTGCCGCCCGTGCCTCAGCCTCGGCCATCTGAGCGGCGGCCGCTTCAGATGCGGCAGTGATATCGGCCGCAGTGCCGCC
>JBJOQW010000050.1:0-3787 GCA_046049665.1 Pseudomonadota bacterium
GTTCCGCGCGGCACGATCGGCTTGATGTCCTCGGCCATGTCGCCAAACGCACCCGACGCCATCCGGATCTCGTGCGACTTCATCTAGTTGACGTTGCCCTTCAGCGTATTGATCTCGCCGTTATGCGCCAGCATCCGGAACGGCTGCGCCAGCCACCACTGCGGGAAGGTGTTCGTGGAATACCGCTGGTGATAGATCGCAAAGGCGGACTCGAACCGGTCATCCATCAGGTCCGGGTAGAACACCGCCACCTGTTCCGCCAGCATCATCCCCTTGTAGATGATCGACCGGCAAGAAAGTGAACAGACGTACATGCCCTGAATCTGCGCCGCCAAAGCCGCCTTCTCGATCCGCCGCCGGATGATGTACAACTCGCGTTCAAACGCTTCGGCGTCCATGTCCTTGTCGCAACGGATCAGGATCTGTTCAATCTCGGGCCGTGTCGCATTGGCCTTGTCGCCCAGCACGCTCACATCCACCGGCACATGCCGCCAGCCATAGATGTAATGCCCCATCCGCAAGACTTCGGATTCAACAATCGTCCGGCACCGCTCCTGCGCCCCGAAATCCGTACGCGGCAGGAAGATCTGCCCCACCGCAATCATCTTGGCCCCGTCCGGTTCATGCCCCGTCCGGCGCACCTGATCGTAGAAGAACTTCACCGGGATCTGCACATGGATCCCCGCGCCATCGCCCGTCTTGCCATCAGCGTCCACCGCACCCCGGTGCCACACCGCCTTCAGCGCGTTGATGCCGTTTTCCACCACCCGGCGGCTGGCCTTGCCGTTGATCGCCACCACAAGGCCCACCCCGCAGGATGAATGTTCATCCTCTTCGCGGAAAAGCGAATGCTCGTTCATATAGGCGCGCTTGGCTTCTTCAGCCGCAACCCAGGCCTGATCATAGATCGTCATGGCAGTCTCCCTTCATCGCTGGCCAGCTTGGCGAATTTTGCCACGCAGTCCGCTCGCGTCATTACGTTGCGCCCCGTGCCTGCATAGGCAAAGCTGTCGGGCTTGTGGTCGATGTAAATCTCGTTCGTCATGGTCAGGCCGCTGGCGTCATCCAGAATACCGATCGGCAGTTCGATTCCACCCGCATAGGGCCCACCGTCCGTGATCTTGAAGTACAGCCCCGTACCGCATTCCCGGCACCAGGCCCGCATCGCCCATTCGCTGGATTGCCGCGTAGCAATGTGATCGGCCCCCTGCCAGACCACCTGCCCCTCCGGCACCGTAATCCCCAGCAGCGCCGACCCTGTCCAGCGCCGGCACATCGGGCAATGGCACGCGCCAAAGTTCGTATGTGCAAGCTGCGCCGAGAAACGCACAGCGCCACACAGGCACCCGCCCTCCCGGTGCAGCCTATCGCTCATGGTGCAGATACCCGGATCACATCATCAGGCATGCCTGACAACACGTCATCACATTCAAACAGCGGTTGCGTCGCCGCAAAGCCCGGCTCACCCGGGAAGATGAACTGCAGGGGGCTGCCGTCAATCGGCACTGACTGGCCATCCAGCAGCGTCTGCCCCGGCCCCGCAAAGAACAGCCGCCATTCCGGGTGGATGTATTCATTCCCGCTCGCCTTGCGCGTGATATTGCCCAACCCGTCCGTTTCGGTAAAGTCGAACTCGGTTTCCTGCAGCGCGATCCCGTCGATCACAAAGGTCTTGCCCGTCAGCCGGTCAAAACCCGACACCGAGGTGTTCACGCCCGTCGTACGGCTCAGATCAAAGGCGAAATCGTCACGCCCGGTGGCCAGCAGGTCGGAAAAGCTTGCCGGGTCCGCCGGGTTCGGGTCCAGCGTCTGCACCTCTGGCGGCTCGATGTCATAGCTTTCAATCCACTGCGTTTCGTTATCGATCTTTGAGCGGAAGAATATCCCCTCCTGATCAAAATCCGCGCGCCACTTGTCACCCGGATTATCCGCCGTGCAGGTGTAATAGTTTGACACCCGGCAGGCGCGCGATTGCACGGTCATGTAAAGGCTGCAGCCTTCGGGCGGCGTGAAGGTGCCCGCGAAAGCGGGGAAAGGCAGGGTCAAGAACAGGCAAACTGCATGCGTTTTCATAACTTAGCCTTTCACATGAACGTCTGACACGGATGGGGCAAAGCTCAGCTCACCACAGCCATAGACTGGCCGTTCGCTTCCGAACCCCGGTTGGTTTGCAAGTGACACCGACTTGAGTTGGCTCACCTCAACAACGCTGCCATCGTAGGAAAGCGAGACGTCGATTTCGACAAGCACATCACCTTCCGACAGGTAGCCGTAAGTGATGTTTGCATTTGCAATGCCCACAGGTTCTGGAAGCTGCAACTGCCCTTGCATTTCGATCACATCGAACGTCCGGCCTGCCAATTGGACCGTTTCCCCGGCGGATGTCAGCGTCGCCGTCAGCGACAAGGGCCGAACCATACCCATTACCGTGAAGGTTCCTACAGCGGTCTGCTGGCCTAGACCGGACAATAGGACCTCACGCGGATGGGTTGATGCAGTCTTGCTGAACGTCATGTTAAAGCCGTCCGCCTCATAGGCTGACCTTGGGCTGTAGTCTTCGTCTTCAACGACGACAGCGGTAGCTCCGGTTGCCTCGAAGGTCTCTACGCGGAAATACGCCCCATCCTTTGAAGGGCAGAAATAGCGGTTGTCGACCGAACAGTCATCGAATTGCGACGTCACTCGAAGAGCGCAGTCTTTCGGACGCGTAGCGCTCGCATCCTGCGCAAAGGCGGGCAAGGCGAACGCAGGTGCCGCCAGAAGCACTGCTGCCGCCGTGATCCCTCGCAGTTGCGACCAAGCCATCCTTAGACCCTTTTCATTCATGTCAGCGCCGCTGACGTTTAACAAACCCCTGCCCCACCGCGCGTAGAGACGGAAAGAAGACGCAATAAAGACGCGTTCAAGATCACTCTGCCGCCACCACTGCGGGCTGCGCCAGATAGGCCAGAATGGCATCCGCCGCCTCGCGTCCGTCACGGATTGCCCAGACCACAAGGCTGGCCCCCCGCACGATATCACCCGCTGCATAAACCCCCGGCAGGTTCGTGGCATGCGTGCGGAAATCCGCCTTGATCGTGCCCCAGCGCGTGACCGCCAGTTCCGGCACGCCCCACAGCGTTGGAATCGCCTCAGGCTCAAATCCCAGCGCCATCAGCACAAGGTCCGCAGGTTCCACATAATCAGCGCCCTCAATGATTTCCGGCACTTGCCGCCCCGTGGCATCAGGCGCGCCAAGGCGCATCTTCTGCACCATCACGCCGTCCACCACATCGCCGCCCGTGAACCCCTTGGGCGCCGAAAGCCAGACGAATTCCACGCCTTCTTCCTCGGCGTTCGCCACCTCGCGCTGCGACCCCGGCATGTTTGCCCGGTCGCGCCGGTACAGGCACTTCACCGACAGGGCACCTTGCCGAATGGCCGTGCGCACGCAGTCCATTGCCGTGTCACCGCCGCCAATCACCACCACGCGCTTGCCCGCAGCGTTCAGCGCGCCGCTGTCAAATGCAGGCACATCATCGCCAAAGCTTTTGCGGTTGCTTGCCGTCAGGAAATCAAGCGCGGCCACCACCCCTTGTGCCCCCACACCCGATGCGGCCATATCCCTTGCCTTGTAGACGCCCGTTGCAATCAGCACCGCGTCATGCTGACCGCGAATTGCATCGAACGAAAGATCCTCACCCACCCGGCAGTTCAGCACGAACTGCACGCCGCCAGTCTCCAGCTGTTCAATGCGCTGCATGACCACCGGCTTTTCCAGCTTGAAGCCCGGAATGCCATAAGTCAG
>JBJOQW010000051.1:0-8600 GCA_046049665.1 Pseudomonadota bacterium
TGTCCGGCGGGCGTCTTTTGCTGGAAATCGGGCCAACACAGGCGCCGTCCGTTTGCGCGCTGCTTGAACAGGCAGGCCTGCAGCTTTTGGTGGTGCTGCCTGATCTGGATGGCCGAAGCCGGGTGATTTCCGCACGAAAACCCTGATTTTCAGGGCAAGCGGCGGCATGGATGAAGAATCGGCTTGTCAGCCCCCTTGCCCTGTGCGACACCGCTCATGCGCAACGGGGCCGGGCTGACCGCCCCCCCATTGAATGCAAATGCCCGCCACCTTCGCGCCCCCCTGATCTTGCCATCATGGCGACGGCGCCCGGTCAAAAGCCAGTTTATCTGGATCAAAGGACAAGATGCGCTCTTCCAAGTCCCGCTCGCGCTCAAAGGCGAACCGCCCGCGTACCCTCGGCAATATCATCAACCGCGTGTTTGATAGTTCCGGCCCCGAAGGCAAGGTGCGTGGCACGCCACAGCAGATCATCGAGAAATACCAGTTTCTTGCGCGGGATGCACAACTGTCGAATGACCGTGTTGCCGCCGAGAATTTCAACCAGCATGCCGAACATTACATGCGGATGCTGGCCGAAGCGCAACGCGAAATGGCCGCTGAACAAGAAGCGCGGCAGGGGCAGTACAACGGCCAGCCCGGCCAAGGGCAGGGCTATGGCAGCAATGGCCAGAACGGGAATGGCCAGAACGGGAATGGCCAGAACAGCAATGGCCAGAACGGCAATGGCCAGAATGGCGGCCAGCAGCAACAGCGCGACCGTGCCCCTCGTGAAGACCGTGCCCCGCGCGAAGACCGTGAATTTCGTGACTACCGCAACGATCGTGGCGATCGGGACCAGCCACGCGATGATCGCACAACCATGGCCATAGACGTGGTGGAACCGGATGATGATCTGGGTCTGGTCGAAACCCCGGAAATGGAAGAGCAACCCCGTGCACCGCGCCCCTTGCGTGATCAGTCGCCGCGCGATCACGCCCAGCCTGCGCCGGAACCTGTTGCCGCAGAGGCTGCAGATGTTGCAGCAGAACCCAGTGCAGAAAAGGCTGACCGCGCTCCGCGCCGCCCCCGTGGCCCGCGCAAGCCAAAGGCCGAAGGCAAGTCAGCCGCCGAAGCCGCCGAGTAGGCTGGGGAGTAGTCTGGGCGCGCGACATGTTGGCGTAAGGCCCGGTTACGGGCCAACGCTTAAATGACCACTGCAGTCAATCATAGCTTCGTGCGAGGGCGCAGAAGGCCTCAAGCCCGATCTCTTCGGCGCGGGCGGTCGGTGGAATGCCCGCCTGCACCAAGCGTGCCTCGATATCGGGCCCCATGCCCTTCAGCGATGACCGCAGCATCTTGCGCCGCTGATTGAAGGCCATTGCCGTGATCCGCTGCAGCACCGCGCCATCCGCCGGAAAGCGTGGCTGGGGCAGGGCGGTCAGATGCACGACCGCCGAATGCACTTTTGGCGCAGGTGTGAAGGCTTCGGGTGGCAGCGTCATCACGATCCGCGCGTCCGCCCGCCATTGCGCCAGCAGCGCCAGCCGCCCGTAATGGTCACCTCCGGGTTTGGCCACAATCCGCTCGGCCACCTCGCGCTGAAACATCAGCGTCAGGCTTTGCCAGAACGGCGGCCAGACCGCAGGCGTCAGCCAGCGGATCAGCAGTTCCGTGCCTACATTGTAGGGCAGGTTTGCCACGATCTTGATAGGCGCGGTCAAATGCCCCGTCACATTCACAGCCAGCGCATCACCTTGCAGCACTTGCAGCCGCCCCGGATAGGCATCAGCGATCTGCGCCAGCGCAGGCAGGCAGCGCGCATCCTTTTCAACCGCCAAAACCCGCCGCGCGCCTTCCGCCAGCAGCCCCCGCGTCAGCCCCCCCGGACCCGGGCCCACCTCAAGCACATCGCAGCCCGACAGATCGCCCGCCGCCCGCGCAATTTTTGCCGTCAGGTTCAGGTCCAGCAGAAAGTTCTGCCCAAGCGCCTTCTTCGCCACCAGTTCATGGTCGCGGATCACCTGCGAAAGCGTCGGCAACCCATCAATCGTGCCCACGAAAACCCTTTCATCTGTCCACAAATATCCCACGGGGGTGCGGGGGTGTGAAACCCCCGCTGCCTTTACCGCCTGCGCGCCATATCCCATGCCATCCGCAGCGCTGCAATCAGGCTCGTCGCATCCGCCACACCGCGCCCTGCAATGTCAAACGCTGTCCCATGATCCGGCGAGGTGCGCACGAAGGGCAGGCCAAGTGTCACATTCACCCCGCCAGCAAAGTCAATCGCCTTGATCGGGATCAGGGCCTGGTCGTGGTACATGCAGACCGCTGCATCATAACCTGCCCGCGCGCCTGCATGAAACATCGTGTCCGCCGGCAGCGGTCCGCGCAGATCAAACCCTTCCGCCCGCAACCGCTCCAGCACCGGCCCGATCAACGCAATTTCCTCGCCCCCCATTGCCCCGCCTTCGCCCGCGTGCGGGTTCAGCCCCGCCACTGCAATACGCGGGCTCGCTATCCCGAAATCCCGCTGCAAGCCTGCCGCTGTCAGCCGGATCACCTGCTCCAAACCCTGTGCCGTCAGGGCCAGCGGCACATCAGCCAGCGGGATGTGGATGGTTGCAGGCACCACGCGCAGGCTGGTGCAGGCCAGCATCATCACCACCGGCACATCGCCTGCCAGATGTGCAAGGTATTCCGTATGCCCCGGAAAGCCGAAGCCCGCGCCGTCCTTCAGCGCTTTCTTGTTGATCGGTGCCGTGCAAATTGCGGCTGCCTGCCCTGCCTGCACAAGCTTTACCCCCCGCGCAATCGCCGAGATCACCCCAGCGGCATGCGCCGGATTCGGCTGCCCGTGCACCACCGCTCCGGCCATCTCGTGGCGCAGCACGGCTAAATGTCCTTGCGGCACCGAAAACACGTCGGATGTCGCATTGATTTCGGTGCAGGCCGTGCCGTCTGGCAGATGTGCCGGATCGCCGATCCAGAAGAACGGAACCTCATCGCCCAAGGCTTGCCGGGCCTTCACGGCAATCTCGGGCCCGATGCCAGCGGGCTCGCCGCAGGTCAGCGCAACCGGCAACCGGTCAGGGCTCACGGATCAAGACTTCCGCACGCAGTTTTGCAAGGTCCCGCTCGGCAAAACCGGCAAGACGCTGGTTCAAAAGCTGATTGCGAACCTCTTCACGGTTGGGACCGGTCTCGGCGTCTGCTTCTGCCGCAGTGGCTTCGGCGGGCGGGGTGACCCCATCCAGAACGATCTCGGGTGCCGCTGGCAGTGCACGCCTACTGCACAGCATCAGAAACACCCTGTTGCCCCCGCGTGTCAGGGCAACGGAGGTTTCATTGAGGTCAAGTTTCGCCAGTTCAAGTGCCACGTCCTGCGGAATTGTGCCCATGCTGGCCGTGCTGACAGTCAGCTGTTCAACTGGTTGGCCCTGCGCTTCTGCATATAATTCGGCACAGCGGCTGACATTGGCCCGCAGCCGAGCGATTTCAACGGCGGCCTCGGCCGTGTCGGGGATCAGATACTGCGCATATTCCACTTCGACCCCGGCCGATGCGGGCCCGACGGTTTCTTCGATGTCACGCAACTGAAACAGTACGACGGCATTTGGCACGACGACTGGTTCGCTGACCCCGCCGGGTTCCAGCCCCAGCAACAGTGAAGTGATATTGGGCGGCAGATTTTCCAGCGGAAGCCAAGGCAGTGCGCCACCGGAGCCTGCGGTCGGCGATGCAGAAAACCGGCGCGCAGCGGCTGCAAAGTTACCACCGGAACGGATGGAATCGCGAATGCCGCGCACGCGGGCAAGGGTGGCCTCTTCCTGTCCCGGCGGGGCAGCAACGACCAGTTCCGAAACAAGCAGCCGGATCTTGGTTTCCTGTGCGCCTTGCGCTATCGCGCGGTCAACTTCGGCTTCCGAGACTGAGATTTGCCCGGCATAGCGCCCACGCACCACATCACGCCAGACCAGACCTGCCTCGACGAAATCACGAAACGTCTGCGGCTCGACACCGCCCTGGCCAATGGCCGCCGTGAATTGTTCTGCATTCAGGTTTGCACGTCCGGCGAATTCTTCCAGGCCCGCCAACAACGCTTCTTCCGAAACCTCGATGCCAAGACGTTCAGCTGCGATCAGGCGCAGCTTGTCGTCGATCAGCGCTTCGCGTGCCAATTCCAGCGGATCGCCGGGGGCGCGCAACAAGGCCAGAAAGCGCGCGCGCTGGTCCAGTTCGAAATTCGTGATCACGCGGTCGCCGACATAAAGATAGGGGGCAAACAGATTGTCCTGCGCCACGACAGGGGCAGACAACCCCAGTATCGCCGCCAGTACAGCACCCGTCACAAACTTGCGTATCGCCATCTGCTCTTGCCGTCCTTTCCGCCCCTGCCTGTGCCACGTCACCTGCGGCATGTTCGGGCCGGCCCTGCCTCTGTCCCGCCACCAAATCCTATCAGATCAACTGACAGGCTGAAATCAGTGGTCGGCTGCACACTAGTGGATGATGTAAACCGACGCGAGAGAGAAAGATCGACCTCGATGCATTCGTTCTTGTAGGCCAGCCCCAGCCCGGCAATGGTGCCGCGGTCAGCTTCAAGATCATATCGCCCAGACAGTTTGCCCGTCCATCCGTTCGCAAAACCATATGCAGTGTCAAACGTCAGCTCTGAAATTGGAACAGTCCGATTCTCGACCACATCATCTGCGACCCATATATAAGAGGCGGCCACGTTAAACCTGTCGCGCGCCACATCAATACGCGTTTCCGATTTCGCCATGGTGAAAGAGTTGTCGAATACCGATCGCTGGGTCAGTGTCAGGCCAGAGGGCAAGCTCAACTGCGCGGCGGTCAGCCAATCGGACTCTGTGCCGTCCAACCCTGAGGTTGCACTGAACTGACCGAGATCGGCATCGCGCAGCACCCGGCCAAAGGTCAGGCCCAATGTCCAACCTTGCGGATCGTAGCGCGTGTAAGTCAGCCCGATATTGGTGCGAAATCCGCCTTCCACGGCATCTGATCCGGGAAATCGGTCCAGCGCGAACAGGTTGCCTTCATCAAATTCCACCAGAACCGAATCTTCGTTCGGCAGGGTAGCCGCGTCTGAAGGCGCCAGCACCAGTTGCACGATCGGCTCGATCACATGGCTTGCGCCATTGCGACCGGCTTTCATCCAGGGCCAGCGGATTTCGGCGGCAAGTGCGGCATGGCCGCGCAATGTGCTTCCCTGAAACAGCAGGTCCTGATTGATGGAATAGGCGTCAACCGCGCCTTCTGCGGCCGTGGTAAATTCCAGCCCGTTCGCCGTGGTCCAACTGCGCCGCCAGTCGATGCGGGCCGAGGCACGGGCGACATCGCGCCCGTCACCGATGCCATCACCATCGGTATCCAGCGCCACGTCAGATGTGCGCCTGTGCGTGTGCGTCTGAAACTTGAAACCGCCTTCACCGCCAAAAGGGCCGCCGGAAAAACGGCGATGAAAGGTCAAATCCGTTACCAGCGACGGCAAGTTGGCATTGATATCGCCTTCGCGGATCGAATTGAACGCAATCACGCGGGCTGAGATGTTTTCGTTGCGCCGGGTGCGGGTGATGTTGATGCGGCTGTCCAGTCGGTCACTTTCGGAAATGCCGTAGTCCAGCAGATAGGCTGGGTCGCTGACAACCTGACCCGAGAATGACAAAAGGAAGGCACGGGGCAGGGTAAACGCGCCACTGGCCTGCAGATAGCCGCGCCGCTTTCCCGGCAAGAGATCGTCAAAGCTGATGGCCCCTTCCAGCGTGATTCCGCCCGTACGAAACGCCTCGCGGTAGCGCAATTCTACCGTGCGTGCGTCTTTTGAGGTAAAATATGGCGTCAGCGTGATATCGCGCCTTGGGCCAAGTGTCAGGAAATACGGCAGCTTGATCCCATAGCCCAAACGTGATGTCGCCCGTGCCGTGGGAAACAAAAAGCCGTTGGCGCGGCTCAGCGTCGGGTCGGGCATGCGCAGGCGCGGCAGGTAAAAGATGGGCACGCCGCCAAGGCGCAGTTGCGCATTGTCGAAATACAGCTGGCGCTCCAGTTGATCATGCACCACGCGGCTGGCGCGGATTTCCCACAGTGGCGTGGGATCGCCCTCGCAGATCTTGCAGCTTGAGGCGACGGTCTGCCCCAGTTGCGTATAGCGCCCGCCAACGCGCTGCACCTCATTCGCGGCCAGTTGCAATTGCTGGTTCAGCACCACGCGGGCCGAGGTCAGGATGCCCTCTGTCAGATCGGCGCGCAGATCGGCCTGATCGGCAAAGACAATGGTATTGCCGCCGTCTTCCAGAACGATAGGGCCAGTGATCAGCAGCCGGTCGGTGCCCTGATCATAGGTGATGCTGCCAGCCCGCAGCCGCGCACCACGAAAAAACACCTCGACCCCGCCAGTGGCCACCAGACGGTTATCACCCGCAATGGAAACACTGTCCGCCACAAGCGTGGCGCGATCCTGCGCGGCAACAGGCAGGATCAGCGTCAGAAACGTTATCAGGACCGCAAGAACCCGCATCAGCCATCCTCAAGGTGCAAGAGCAGGCCAAGGCTCATCATCACGGCGGCAAGTGGCGGGAACCATGCGGCCATTATGATGGGGATCTGGCCGTTTTCGCCCAGCACCTGCGCAAAGTTGCGCAGGAAAAACAGGCCAAAGCCGATCAGCATGGCCACCAGAACCAGCTGTCCGGGTTTGCCCATGCGCGCATGGCGCATTGAAAATCCGGCAGCGACCAGCACCATCGCGGCCAGCAGCAAGGGCAGGGCCAGTTCCATATGAAACCACACGCGGTGGCTGCGTGCTGAAAAGCCCGCGTTTTCCAGCCCGGTGATATAGGCTGGCAAATCCCAGATCGGAATGGCCGATGGCGTGCCGAAACTGTCACGAATGGCATCGGGCGTAAGGTCGGATGGCAGGCGCAGGTCCGCCTCGGCGCGCGTGGCCATGGTTTCGGGATTGGTCGCCCGCAAATCCCAAATCTTGGCATCCTCCAGGACCCAGGCCCCCGGTTCCAGCGTGGCACTTCCCGCCTCGGTGCGTTGCAGGGCAGACCCATCCGGGCCGTATGTCAGGAAAGTCACGCCAAACAGCCGCGTTCCATCTGCATTCGACCGTGCCGCCTGAATGACCGTTTGCCCCGCCTCGCCCCCTTGGCGCAGCCAAAGCCCCGTATCGGCCAGCGACAGCAGGCTTGCCCCATTGGCCGAATGCTGCGTCCAAAGCCGGTCATATTCCTTGGTCGTGGCCGCCACCAACGGGTTCAGCACCGCCACGGCAAAAGCCCCCAGTGCGAAGGCCGTGCCCACTGGAGCCAGCAGAAACCGCAGGCCGGATTGCCCGGACGCACGCACCACCACCAGTTCGCTGGATTTTGCCAGCCCCAGAAACATCGCCAGTGCCGCCATGATAAAGATCAGGGGCAGGATGCGATACAGGTTTTCCGGCACATTCATCAGGGCAAGATGCGCCGCCTCTGACAGGCCGATATTCGTGTCGGAAAAACGCCGCAGCTGATCAATCATGTCGATCAGCATCATGATGCCGAAAAAGATCAACAGCACCCGCAGCACCATGGCCGCAAACCGTTTGATGAAGTATATCCCCAGCGTCATGCCGCAGCCCTTTGCCAGCGCGGCCTTTGCGAAAACCACAAGAGGCCAAGGCCAATGGCAATGCCGAACAACGGTGCCGCATAGGCAACGCCCGCCATGCTGGCGCTGCGCAGGGCGATACCGGCACTGGCTGTGTTGACCAGTTGCACAAGGATCAGCAGCACAACGGCAAAGATGATCTGCCGCCACAGGCCAAAGCGGCTGAACGCGCCGATCAGAAGCGCCGCAAATCCGATCAGCGCCGCCGCCGTTGCCAGCAGCGGCGTGGCAAAACGGCTATGTGCCTCATAGCGGAACTCGGCCTCGGTCGCCCCGGTTTCCGCCAGCACGGCCGGATCAGCCTGCAGCAGTGCGGTGGTCGACAGCTCTTCCATGCTGCGGCCGCCATCGGCCCCCACGGACAACAGGCCACCCAGATCATAGGTGAAATCCGCAAACCGCGTGACGGCCAGCCGCTGATCCGCCCGTGTGACGTTCTGCGCCATGCCGTCAAACATGATAAGCTTTGGCCCCGTGTCCCCCCGCACGAGCAGCGCACGCGCCGCGGTATAGGTCACACGGGAAGCCTGCCCACGATCATCCGCCAGAAACAGATCGCGCAACTCGCCGTTTGGCGTGATCTCGCGGATGTACAGCGTGATGCCGGGGGCAGGGTGCATGAACTGCCCATCATTCAGAAACCGCGCCGTGATGTTTTCCGATATCGCCGTCATTCGGCTGGCAAGTGTCGCACGGCTGGCGGGCACCAGCACATGCATCAGGACGAGCATCAGGCATGTCACCACAAGGCCAAACATCAGCACGGGCCGCGCAAGACGAAAGGCGGAAAAACCGGTGGCCTGCATGACGACAAGTTCACTATCGCTCATCAGCCGGTTTGCCACGAACAGGGTGGCCGCAAAGGCCGCAATCGGCAGCACAAGGCGGATCACATTGGGCAGCGTCAGCAACGAGATTTCAAGGAAGACAAGCGCCGATTGCCC
>JBJOQW010000052.1:0-31700 GCA_046049665.1 Pseudomonadota bacterium
TTTTGCAGAACACCCGGCGCTTGGCCATGACCCAGACCAGATCGAAGTGCGGGTCAGCACATCAACGGGCGAAATAACCAGCCATGTCATCCGGCAAAACCCTGCGACCGGTGGCATGAGACTGGACTTTACCCTGCTTGCCCCCGAAGGCAGCAGTTCTGAAATGCGGGCCGAGTTGTTCCGCAACGGCACCCGCGTCAGTGAAGTCTGGCTTTACCGATGGATGGATGTGGCATGACAATCCCGCTTCGTACATTGCCAGTGGCTGATCAGGCGGCACAAATTGAGATGCCAGATCAGAATCTGCGCAAGGCTTTTCGGGACCCTGCTGCCCCCGGCGTTCCAAAGGCCGGCGCTGTCTGGATTTTGCGTGCCGCTCTTTTGGCATTTCCGCTGGTGCTGACGGGCATTCTGGTCTGGACTTATGTTGCATGGTTCACGCTTGGCGGTGGCCTGACACTGGCCGCTACAGCACTGACAGCCCTCACGGCATTTACGTTCTTTTGGGTCGCCCTTTCAGTTGGTACGGCGATCATCGGGCTATTGCAGCCCTTGCAGCGCCCCCAAGCCGCAAAGGCGCGCGCCGCCGGTATTGATGTGGCCATCCTGCTGCCGATGTATGGCGAACCCGCACAAGACACCATTCAGGCGGCTGTTACACTTCTGAAATCCCTGCACACAGCAGATACCGCGCATCGCTTCAGTCTGCATGTACTTAGCGACAGCCGTCATCCGGATGCGCAGGCAGCCGAGGCTATGGTCATGCGCCAGATCCAGCAGACCCTGCCGCATCTGGATATTCACTACCGCTGGCGGCCACAGAATACCGACTTCAAGTCCGGCAACCTGCGCGAGTGGGTCACTACAAAGGGCCATTCATATACTGGCATGCTGGTTCTGGATGCCGACAGCATCATGGAACGCGCAACCGTTCTGCATCTGGCAGATGAACTGGCAGCTGATCCCACGGTCGGCCTGCTGCAAACGGTGCCGCGCCTTTTGCCCGGACGGACACTTTGGCAACGGATGCAAGAGTTTTCGGCGCGGGTGTACGGTGTTACCTTGGGGCGTGGATTTTCCGTCTGGGCAGGCAACGAAGCAAACTTCATGGGGCATAACGCAATGTTGCGTACCGGGGCTTTTGCGGCTTGTGCCGGTCTGCCAAAACTGCCCGGACGCAGGCCACTTGGTGGCGTCATCCTTAGCCATGATTTCGTGGAAGCTGCACTTTTGCGCCGCGCTGGCTGGGGTGTGCGGCTGTTGCCTGATCTGGCGGGCAGCTACGAAGATACTCCGGAAACCACCGTTAGCTATATCCGGCGCGACCGGCGCTGGTGTCAGGGCAACATGCAGCACCTGCGGATCATGAGCGCCAAGGGTCTGCACCCGGTGTCGCGGTTTCATCTGCTGCAAGGCGCAATGGCCTATCTGTCATCTGTGACATGGTTCGTGCTTTTGCTGCTGTGGGTGATCGTGGGCGACGATACGGCAAATTCCGGCTGGCGCTATTTTGCCGATGGGCCGGCGCCCATGACATTGTGGCCCGACATGCCATGGGTCACACATGCCATGATCGCCGGGGCCATTCTTTTCACGCTGCTTTTGCCAAAGTTGATCGGCGCAGTTGATTTCATCCGCCGGGGCGGTTTGCAACATGGTGGAGTGGCCGTGTTCCTTGCCACCATGCTTCTGGAGATGCTGACCAGTCTGCTGATTGCGCCGATGATGATGATCCAGCACATGCGTGCGGTTTTCCGCACCTTTGCAGGGTTTGATACAGGTTGGGCCCCCCACGAAAAGGGGCGCCCCCGTCTGCGCGACCTGTTTCGCTTTCATGCTGTCGAAACTGTGGCGGGACTTGCATTGGTTGCGCTTGCCATCAGTGGCTACCTCAGCCTTTGGCTGGTGCCAACGGCCCTGTGCCTTGCGGCTGCGGCACCGTTTGCCTGGGTTCTGGCAATGGACGCACAGAATTGGCCGCTTTTTCACTTTGCAAAGTTTGAGGCGGCCCCGGTCACTTTGCAGCGCAGCGGCGCAACGACAAAGCCAGCCATAACACTGTAGTTTTGCCTCAAAGTTACAGCCGCATTGGCAAATTCCACTTGTTTACGTAAGGCATGATCAACAGCACGCAGGCGCTAAGGCTGGCGTGTTGGCTTTGCCGTTACAACAATTTGTGGGCTGCCTGCGCAACATACTGTGGCAGATTTCACATAATTTCCCGCATTGTGGCAGGATTGTGGAATAAAAAGCTCAAATTGATGCGCAGCGGTCAAAGCTCCCCCTAGAAAAACAATCCACATTCCTTTAACCCTTACGTTAAGGGCCCCGTCTAAGGGGCTGAATAATCAGCCGGAACGAAGAGTCCGGCGCTTGAGGCGGAGCATATCATGGTACAGGCGATTGATTTCGCCGTTCGCGATTCAGCGGGCGGTTTGGTGCGCGGCACGGTTGGCGGCGAAACTGGCAGCAACTTCATTCAGATGGGATCAGGCGAAGAAATTTCGCTGAATCTGTCGCGGGCAAGCATCGTCTCTTATGAACGTGCGGGCGGCGACCTGATCATCACGCTTACAGATGGAAGCCAGATCAAGCTTGCCGGCTACTTTGCCGGAACCGATGGCAACCTTTTGTATCTTTCAACAAACGGTGACATTGCGCTGGTCGAACTGAGCGGTACTGAAGGCCCGCTTTATGCCACTTATGGAACAACCGAAGGCTGGGACAAGTACAGCGTTCTGGATGATCTGCGCTTTGTCGGCGGTGACAGTTTTGCCGACGCCGTCGTTTACAATAATGAACCGGCGGGTCAGGGCCTGTTTGCACCCGCGCTGTTGGGTGGCGGCCTTGGGGCTGCACCGCTGGCGGGCGGTCTTCTGGGTGGCGGCTTGCTGCTGGGCGGCGGTGGCGGTGGCGGCGGTGGTAACGGCGGCGGCAACCGTCCACTGCCCACAGTCGATAACCCGACCCGCACTGAAACGATCACAACCAACACCGTGGACCGCGATCTTGATATTACTGGCACGGGTGTACCCGGTGATGCCGTTGCTGTGACCATCGGCACACAAACGCAAACGACCACAATCCGTGAAGACGGCACCTGGGGCGTGACCTTCCCCGGCACCAGCCTGCCGCCAGATGGCAACTACGATTCCAACGTCGTGGTGACGCCGCCAACCGGCACACCAATTGAGCTGGATGGCCCGGACTATATCATCGACCTGACGCCTCCGCCGGTCACGCTGACCTCGGGCTTCCAGTCCAACGGCGATGTGGAAAATCTTGCAGAGCATGCTGATGGCGTGACGCTGACGGGCACGTCAGAGGCTGGCGCGACGGTTACTGTCACGGTCAGCGGCACCACGAAGACGGTGGTCGTCGGCGCATCGGGCACATGGAGCGTCAATTTCACGACCACCGAACTGCCGGGCGGCGAATACACCGTGCCTGCCGAGATTCGCGCAACTGATCCGCTTGGCAACGTTACGGTCGTCACCGACAGTGTTGTGATTGATACGGTGCCGAACGTCATCACCTTTGACAGCGTCACGGTTGATAACACCGTAAACAATGCCGAAGCGACCGCAGGGTTCAACATTACCGGGAATGGCACGGCAAATTCGACCATTTCGATCACGCTGCAGGGCACGACCCGGACGGTTACCGTTGGGGCCGATGGCAAATGGACCCTGTCCTGGGCCGCCGGAACACTGACGCCGGGCGAATACGATGCCACCATCTCGGCCACATCAACCGATGCGGCAGGCAACGTGAGAACAGCCACCCACACCATGCGGGTTGACACGGCAACGACAGTGGCCTTTGCGGCCGCACCGGTTGAAGGTGACAATGTGATCAACGGCGTCGAACGCGCCGACGGTGTGACACTGACGGGCACAGCACAGCCAGGGGCCACGGTTTCTGTGCTGTGGAACGGCACGACATTGCCAGCGACGGTTGACGCTGGCGGCAATTGGACGGTCAACTTCTCGGCCGCATCGTTGCCAACGGGCATGCTGCCCGTCACATCAACCGCCACCGTTACGGCAACAGATGCGGCAGGCAACACGGCAAGTGCGACAAGGACGGTCACATTTGACACGGGCACGACGGTCACGATCGATGCCCAGCAACTGGGCGGCGACAACATCGAATCCGGTGCAGAAGCCACCAATGGTATCGTTCTGACCGGCACGGCCGAACCCGGCGCACAAGTTGCGGTTACCTTTGAGGGCATTACCCGCACCGTGACCGCAGGCCAGAATGGTGTATGGAGCGCAAGCTGGACTGCTGGTGAAGTACGGCCAGGTCAATACGACAGCACAGTCAGCGTCACAGCGACCGATCTTGCAGGCAACACAGCTTCCGCAACCCATGCCATCCGTGTGGATACGGTTGTAACGCCCTTTACGGCAAACACGGTTGCGACTGGCACCGATACGGTGCTGAACGGCGCTGAAGCCGCAAACGGCATCACTGTGACGGGCACGGTTGAGGCAGGGTCAACGGTTGTGGTGCGCCTTGGCACCGGGGCCACGGTTCAGGCGACTGTTACTGGCACAACCTGGTCTGCAGTTATTCCGGCAGCACAAATTCCAGCGGGAGAAAACAGCGTGCAGTTGCGCGCCACCGCAACTGACGCCGTTGGCAACACTTCGGTTGAAAACCAGAATGTTCAGATCGACACTCTGGTGCGCAATTTTGCACGCACCGGCGGACTGATCGGTGGTGATGGGGTACTGAATGCGGTGGAAGTGGCTGCGGGCATGACGCTGACCGGCACGGTAGAGCCGAATGCGACCGTTGTAATCACCTTGCAGAATGGCCAGACCCAGACTGTGACAGCGGGCGCAAATGGCCTGTGGTCTGCAACATTCACAGCCGCCCAATTGCCGACCGGCGAAGGTTCGATGTCGGTGACCATGCGGGCAACAGACCTTGCAGGTAACGTTGCCACGCTGACAGACCGCGTGGCCTATGACACGGTTGCACCAGGTGCGCCCGATGTCATTACCTTCGAGCGCGACTTCCGCCAGGCAAGCAGCGGCGTGCGGGGTGTCGGTGTCACCACCAGCGACGATGATCTGACCTTTTTCACCGTGGGAACAACCGGCTCGGCCAGCGAGATTGTCGCGACCGCAACGCCAAATGCCAATGATCCGACCGAAACGAATTATTCCTTCGGGTCAGCCCGCGTGCCGGATGGAACCTATCTTGTCATCAATACCGAAGACACGGCAGGCAACGAATCCAGCACCTTGTTCATTGTGAACAACACCAGTTCCAGCACGGTTGATCTCAACCGCGCCGGGCTGCAGGATTTTGACTTCAGCACCATTGATTTGACGGTTGCCCCACAGGCCAGCCTGACGATCACTGAAGCGCAGATCCGCAGTCTGACAGGGGCTGACAAGACCCTGACCATTGCCGGCGGGTCCGATGATAGTGTCACGATGACGGGCGCCGTGGATACTGGCAGCAACACAACCATCGATGGTCAGGTCTACAGTGTGTATACGCTGGGCAACCAAGGCGCGACCATCCTGCTGGACGACGACATCCAGAAAGTCATCTGATCGGAGGACGGGACAATGACCCGCATTCCGACAATCAAGAATGGATGGGTGCTATGCACCCATCCGACCTTTGCAGTCGCGGCGATCCTGCTATCTGGTTGCGTCGGCGCATCAGACGCCACACGCTTTGCCGCAGGTGAAGGGCTGGCCCCGACCGAAGCTGCGGCACCGAACTCGTTTGTACAAGAAGGGGCCGCGCAATCTGCCCTGATCGAAGGGTTGCGTACGCGGCAAAGCGTTCTGCCTAAAACTGGGCCATTCGCACAGGTTGCAGATGCAGTGATCGCGGCCAGCGCGGGTGCGGCAGTGGCAGAACTGCGAGTAGCACGTCTGAAGGCCGAAGCGCAGGCCACAAACTGGCTGCCATCGATCGGACCGTCGGTTGATCTGAGCTCTCTTGGGGCTGTGGTAGCATCGCTGGTGCTGGAACAGACACTGTTCGACAATGGACGCAACCGGGCCGAACGCGCCTTTGCGGCCGCGGATGTTGAAGTGGCGGCAGTGACTTTGGCCCAAGATATGAACGACCGTGTATATACTGGCCTTTCCCATTACGTCGAAGCGCAGCGCGCCCGGGAACAAAGTGCGCTTGCCGAAGCCGCAGTAGCGCGTTTGGGCGAATTTGACCGCATTGTCGGCATTCGCGTAGAGGGCGGTGTATCAGACCGCACCGAGGCGCAGATTATCCGGCAAAAGCTGACCGAGATGCAATCTACCCGTTCGGCAGACCTTTCCGCGGCAGCGGCAGCCATGGCAAGCCTGAACGCAATGGCCGCATCACCGCTGGATGGCCTGACCGGATTGCAGGACGTTGGGGCGGATACAGGAGCAGAACCACTCACCGTTGTGATGGAACGCGGCATCGGCGCGCGTCGTGTGGCCGAGGCGAACATGGCCCGTGCGGGCCTGCTGCCGGGCCTGACTGCACGTGCCACGCTGGATGACGCCGGGGACATCTCCAGTGGCGTTCGGCTGGGCACCGATGGGCTGATCTCGGCAGGGCTGGGGTCAAACCTTCAGGCCCTTGGTGCCGCTGAAGAGGTGTCTGACCGACGGATTGCGGAAGCATCAGAAGAAGCAAACCGCGCCATCATCGCATTGCAAAGCGAAATCACAACCTTGCAAACAAGAGAGCGGGAGGGCAGCGAAGTTGTGCGCCAAACCGGGGCCAACCTCGACCTGTTCACCGAACAGTACGAAGTGGGCCGCAGAACCCTACTTGAATTGGTCAATCAGTATGACAGCTTTGCACGGCTTGAACGGGACCACGCAGCATTGAAATACGAAATTGTCTTGCGCCAGCTGCAGATTGCGCGGGCCCGTGGACAATTGGTGGATGGTGCACGTCTATGAGTGACAAGGTTGTATCCTTTGATATGAACGCCGCGCGTGCCACCACTGGCCCGGCCCTGCGGGCTGATGTGGCATCGGAAGTGGTACTGCCAAAATCAGACGCAACGCAGGCGACAGTCGATGTCGCAGTGGTTTTTGCTGCTCTTACTGGTACCCCCCTCGCAGCACGTGATTTGCACGACAGGCTGTCGCTGCTGGCAGGCGAAGGCACAATACACCCGGACCATGTTGCCACAGCCCTTGACGCCTGCGGGTTGGCCTGCCGGTTGCAGACGATCGCGACACCAGACAAGGACGCATGGCCTGCCCTTGCGCAAATGACCTACGGACAGCTTGTACTGATCTTGTCTCAAAATGAAGACCACGTTGTGGTCTATGACCCGGCCACGTCAGACAAGCGCAGTGAAGTAGCGTTGGATGTGTTTAGATCCGTCTACGCGGGCAAGCTGATTTCCCCGGTCCTTTCAACCCATGTCCTGCAAAACCGACATGCCGACGCCAAGCCACCACAGCATTGGTTCTGGGACGAGTTCCAGCATCACAAACGGGCGTTCATTGAGGTGGCGGCAGGCTCTGCCGTGGCAAACCTTCTGGCAGTATCTGTCGCTTTGTTCTCATTGCAGGTCTACGACCGTGTCATTCCGCATCAATCGGAACCGACGTTATGGGTACTGGCCATCGGGGCATTGCTGGCCATTGGGCTGGAGGCGATGCTCAAGTGGGCGCGGTCTACCCTGATGGACGTGACAGGGCGGCGGATTGAGCTTTCCGTGCAAGACCGCCTGATGCAGCGGCTGCTGCACATGCGCGCAGCACCGGGCGAACGCAAACCCAGCCAGTTGTTTTCTGCCATGCGTGACTTTGGGTCGGTGCGTGAATTCTTTTCAGCGTCGACGATCGGGGCAATGTCTGACCTGCCCTTCATCTTTATCTTTCTGGCGCTTGTCGCATCAATCGGCGGAAACCTTGTCTGGGTTCTGGTTGCAGGCGGGATCCTGATGGTTCTGCCGGGCTTCCTGCTGCAAAATCGCATTGTCGCGCTGACTCAGGCCACACAAGGTGCATCAGTTCGGGCTGGCCGGGTGCTGTACGAGGCGATTTACGAACACGAAACGCTGACCACATCACGTGGTGAAGATCGTGTGGCGCGCATCTGGTCGGAACTGGCTGTGCTGACCTCGGCCAAAACCGGCGAACAGCGCGAATTGACAGCGCTGCTGGGCTATTGGGCACAGGCCGCGCAGCAGGTTACCTATGTTGTTGCAGTCATGGTAGGCACTTATCTGGTCTTCGCTGGCCAGTTCACGGTGGGCACGATCATTGCGATCGGCATTCTTACCAGCCGGACCCTCGCACCACTGGCCGGGCTGTCTGCCACAATGGCACGCTGGTCCAACACCAAGGCTGCCCTGATTGCGCTGGATGCCGTGGCCGAGGCACCACAGGCCGAAGAACCCGGCCGCGCTTATCTGCGCCGTGACCGGCTGATCGGCGCTTATGAAATCAGCGGCCTGGACTTTCGGTATGATGCCAAGGCCGCACCGACACTGGATATCGCCGCTCTGGCAATTCCGGCAGGGCAGCGCGTGGCTGTTCTGGGCACCAATGGATCCGGCAAATCAACGCTGCTGCGGGTGCTGGCGGGCCTGTACGAACCCAACGCAGGCCGTGTACTGATTGATGGTGTCGATATGGCACAGGTGCATCCGCGTGATCTGCGGCGCAACATTGGCTATCTGGGACAGGATGTTCGCCTGTTCGCGGGCACAATCCGCGACAACCTGAACCTGACTCAGCTTGAACGTGATGACGACCGTTTGCTTGCCGCACTTGATTTTGCTGGCCTTGGCCCCTTTGTGCGCAGCCATCCGCGGGGCCTTGACCTTGAAATCAAGGAAATGGGTGAAGGGCTTTCGGTTGGTCAGCGGCAGAGCGTGGGCTGGGCGCGGCTATGGCTGCAAGACCCAGTTGTGGCGATTTTGGATGAACCGACCGCCGCCCTTGACCAGACGCTTGAGGCAACCATGGTCAGCCGCCTGCATGCCTGGCTGGAGGGGCGTACGGCAATCATTGCTACCCACCGTGTACCAATCCTGCAACTGACCACGCGTACGTTGATCCTGCAGAACGGACGCATGGCCGTGGATGGCCCGCGAGATGCGGTGCTGGCCCATCTGAGCAAGGCACAAGGGGCAGCAAAATGACAACCTATGACCATGCCTTTGCTGAACGCACTCGTGGCCCCAGTCTGACAATCTGGCTGATTGCGTTGGTGGTTGTGGTGTTCATCCTATGGTCAGCCTTTGCCTGGCTGGAAGAAATCGTCCGTGCGCCTGGGCAGATCGTGCCATCATCGCGCCCACAGATCATTCAAAACCTTGAAGGCGGGATTCTGGCTGAACTGAACGTTGTTGAAGGTGATATCGTTGAACCCGGCCAAACGCTGGCGCGCCTGTATGGCACGCAGTACCAGTCTGCTGTTGATGACCTGAGCGATCAAATCGCATCGCTTGAGATCCGTCGTCTGCGGCTTGAGGCGGAAGCCGCGGGCATGACCACATTTGACGTGCCAGCCGCCTGGGCCGAGCGCGTACCAGATATCGTACAATCGGAATCCAGCTTGCTGGCAGCGCGCCAAAGCGAATTCCGCACCCGGCGTGAAGGGGCGACAGCCGTGCTGGAACAGGCCCGCGCCGAGCTTGACATGATGGAGCGGATGCTTGCGGCCGAAGTGGTACCGTTGATTGAGGTAACACGCGCGCGCAAGGATTTCAGTGATGCAGAATCAAAGCTGGCCGAGGCTGTGACAGCCACGGAACTCGACCGTGCAGGCGAATATGCCGAAGTGCAGAACGAACTTGCCTCTCTGCGTCAGCGACTGAAGCAAGGCCAAGATCAACTGGCCCGCACTGTCCTGACGGCACCGCTGCGCGGCGTGGTGAACAAGGTTTCAGTGACAACCATTGGCGGCGTTGTGCGTCCGGGCGAAGAGATCATGCAGATCATTCCACTGGATGATGAACTGTTCATCGAAGCCAAGGTCGCCCCTGGCGATATTGCATCCGTCCTGGTGGGCCAGCAAGCCACGGTCAAACTTTCGGCCTATGACTATACCATTTATGGAACGCTGAAAGCGCAGGTTCACTTCGTCAGTGCTGATACCTTTACCGATGAAAGGTCTCGTGCAGCTGATGGCGATCCGCATTACAAGGTCACGCTGAGTGTTGATACTGCCGATCTGACCGATCGCCAGCGCGGGTTGCAGATCAGACCTGGGATGCAGGCCACAGTTGAATTGCAGACCGGTGGCAAGACGATTCTCAGCTATCTGACCAAACCCTTGTACAAAAGCGGCGAGGCGCTGCGCGAAAGATGACCTTTACCCGGCCTTAATGCCTTTCACTTAGCTTCGCGGATGGGTGTAGAAAACGGGTGTGTGGATGGCCGGGCAAGGAAATGCCGCGCCAGTCATCATCAAACGGAAAAAGGTCATCAGCGGCGGCGGCCACCACGGGGGTGCGTGGAAAGTAGCCTATGCTGATTTTGTGACGGCCATGATGGCCTTTTTCATGCTGATGTGGCTGCTGAATGCGACAACAGAAAAGCAACGCAAGGGAATTGCGGATTACTTCAATCCCACAATTCCTATCAACCGCGTCTCGGGTGGGGGCGACGGGGCCTTTGGCGGCGAGTCGGTTTTTTCCGAGCAAACCTTGGCGCAAAATGGCACCGGGGCCTCATCGCAGCGCCCCGCTGATGATGACCTTGCCCGCGGAGATGCAACCACTGCCGATGGCGAAGCCACCGCTGCAGAAAACGCTGAACTTGCCGAAATTGAACAAACGTTGCTGGCGCGCGGTGGCGAAAGCATGACGATGGAGCAGATGCTGCGTCATGTCGTGACCAAGGTGACAGATGAAGGGCTGGTGATCGAAATATTTGATCAGCCGGATGCCGCACTTTTTGACGGGCAGACCGCCGATCCTACACCGCTGATGCGCGATCTTGTGGCCGTTCTGACCGATGTCCTGCAGCTGGCAACCAATGAGGTTGCGATCAACGGCTATGTTCAGACGCGCCCCATTGTGCTGATCGAAAACCCGGTCTGGGAACTGTCTTCCTCGCGGGCGCAGAACATTCGAATCCTGTTGGAAGGCCTGGGTCTGCCAGCAGAGCGCATGCAACGGGTCACCGGTTATGCTGACAGGATGCCCGTCACAGATGATCCGGCTGCCATTCGGAACAACCGCATCGAAATAGTGCTGCTGCGGGCAGACCGGTAAATCCATCAATTTTTAGGTGTTAGGGTGGCGTTAAGGCGCGCTGGTGCAGTTTGCGTTCACGAAAGGTCGCAAGCCCAGAAAGGTGCCGAACGATGACCATATCTTCTTCGCTGAACGCGGGGGTTGCCGGGCTGAACGCCAATGCAACCCGGCTGGCAACAATTTCTGACAACATCGCCAACTCTGGCACCTTTGGCTACAAAAGGGCCTCGGCCGAGTTTGAAAGCATGGTCATCAGCGGTCAGCGGGGTGCGGGGATTTATTCCGCAGGTGGTGTACGGCCATCAACATCACGGTTGATCGATGAACGTGGTGCTTTGGTCGGTACGGCCAATGCGCTCGACATTGCGATCTCGGGGCGCGGAATGCTGCCCGTCATTCAGTCCGTTGATGTGGGCATCAGCGGTGATCAGCCCATGATGATGACGCGCACTGGTGCCTTCCGGCCTGACGCCGAGGGGGTGCTGCGCACAGACTCCGGGCTAGTTCTGCTGGGTTGGCCAGCAAACGCCGATGGCACCATTCCAACCAACGCACGTGATACGGTCGGCGCATTGCGCCCGGTGGTGGTGAACTCGAACCAGCAGGCCGGCGATCCGACAACTGTCATGAGCCTTGGCGTCAATCTGCCCGCCACACAAACTGCCTCCGGGGCTCCCGGAACGCCACTACCCCTGTCGGTAGAGTATTTTGGTAACCTTGGCACCTCAGAGTCGCTGGATGTGATGTTTACGCCAACCGTGCCTGGAACCGGGTCATCAAACACATGGACGATGGAGGTGCGCGATTCCGCCCAAGGCGGGGCCGTGATTGGCAACTACACACTTGTCTTCGATGATACCCGCGGCGCAGGCGGCACTTTAGCCTCGGTCACCGTCAATTCCGGGGGGGCGTATAACGCCACAACCGGGACACTGGATTTGACTGTTGCCGGAGGCCCGCTGACTGTAACCATCGGCCGGGCCGGCGATCCGAATGGCCTGACCCAGCTGTCCGACACGTTCTCGCCCACGGCCATCAGTAAAGACGGATCTCCCGTTGGCAGCCTCACCGGTGTCGAAGTCGATGAAAACGGGTATCTGACTGCAACGTATGACACAGGGTTCATCCGGCGCATCTATCAGATTCCACTGGTTGACGTACCCAACCCGAATGGCCTTTTGTCTCTGAACAACCAGACGTTTCAGGTCTCGCCGCAATCCGGATCATTCTTTCTGTGGGATGCAGGTGATGGACCAACGGGGTCTGTCGTGGGCTTTGCCCGCGAAGGATCAACCACCGATGTGGCCGCCGAACTGACAGCCTTGATCCAGACACAGCGGGCCTATTCATCAAACGCCAAGGTGATCCAGACCGTGGACGAGATGTTGCAGGAAACCACGAACATCAAACGGTAGGGCGGATAGGTGAGCATTTCAGCCAGCCTGAACAACGCACTGTCGGGGCTGACCGCAAATTCACGCGCAGCCGAACTGGTGTCAAACAATGTGGCCAACGCCACAAATCCCAGCTATGCGCGCCGCGAATTGCAGCTTGGCGCGCGTGTGGTCGGCGATATCGGGCAGGGCGTCAGTGTGCAGGGGGTTGACCGGATTGTTGACCGGGCCCTGCTATCCGACCGACGTATCGCCGAAGCCGCGCACAGCGCACGTAGCCTGCGCAGCGCCTTTCACACAACCTTTGAAGGCGTGATCGGCAGCAACTCAGAGTCCGGCAGCCTGACGGGCAGGATCGCCGCCTTTGAAAGCGCGCTGATCGAAGCGGCAAGCAGGCCTGACTCTGAAGCGCGGCTGGCCAATGTTGCAAACAGCCTTAAGCAGGTCAGCACAGCCTTTGGCACAGCCTCGGCCACCGTGCAGGATGCCCGGATGCGTGCGGATCGCTCAATAGCGGCGCAGGTCAGACAGCTGAATGACGCACTTGCGCGTGTCCAGGACATGAATGTGCTGATCAGGGGCGCCCGCGCCAGTGGAAATGATCCCTCCGGTCTGATGGATCAACGCCAGCAAGCGGTTGACCAAATTGCCAGTATCGTGCCGATTCGTGAAATTCACCGCGATCATGACCAGATCGCCCTGATGACTGCAGGTGGGGCTACCCTGCTGGATGGCAAAGAGTCGGTCTTTGGCTTTTCAAGCGTGAACACCATTACTGCCGACATGACCCTGCAGTCAGGTGCGCTGTCTGGCCTTACCTTGAACGGCCGCCCCGTGCAGATTGGTGTGCCTCCCCTGCTGGTGGATGGCGGAACGCTGGCAGCACAGTTTGAAATTCGAGACTCGCTTGCAGTAACTGCTCAGGCCAATCTGGATGCCGTCGCCCGCAATCTGTTGACGCGACTGGAAGACCCGGCGCTTGACGCCACACGCACACCCGGCGCACCTGGCCTGCTGACCGACGCAGGCTCTGCCTTCTTGGCAATCAATGAGGTTGGCCTGTCTGCGCGTCTGTCCGTGAACCCGGCGGTTGACCCGGATCAGGGCGGGGCCCTGTGGCGCTTGCGCGATGGGTTGGGTGCGGCAGTGCAGGGGCCACCGGGCAATGGCGCCTTGCTGTCACAAATCCACAGCGTTCTGACGCAGCCACTGCCCACAGTGACAGGCCCTTTTGGTAGCGGAGCGCGCAGCTTTGCCGTGCTTGCGGGTGATTTGTCCTCGCTGGCTGCCGCGTCCCGGCTGAATGGTGAAACGGACCTCAGCTTTGCACGCGCTCGGGCCGACAGCCTGCAAGAACTGCAGCTTTCCCAAGGCGTTGATACCGATCAGGAAATGCAAAAGCTGCTGGTTATTGAACAAGCCTATTCTGCCAATGCCAAGGTCGTTCAGACCATGGATGAACTGATTCAAATATTGATGGGGCTCTAGATCATGAGTTTGATTTCAATAGGTGATCTTGCCCAAAGCTTCATGTTGCGCCGCCATAATGCAGACCTGAAGTCCACGATCACCCAACTTTCACAAGAGGTGACAACCGGCGTCGTACGCGACCCAGCCAAGCATCTTTCTGGCGATCTGGCCGCCCTTACCGGCATTGACTCTGCCTTGTCCCGTCTTGGGGCCTATTCGCGTGCCGCCAGTGATGCGGCTTTCTTTACTGGTGCGATGCAGAATGCGCTGGGTGCCGTGCAGGACATGACAAGCGATCTGGTGCCTTCGCTGCTCGCAGTAACATCCATCGGCAACGCCGGTGCAATGAACACCGTCTCGCGAGAGGCCGAGCAGGCATTCCGGGCCGCGGTCGGTCTTTACAACACAAGGCTGGGCGACAGGGCCCTGTTTTCCGGCGATGAGACCGCCACCACCGCTTTGCTGCCAGCCGACGACATTCTGCAACAGATGCAGGCCATTACGGCCACAGCCTTGACCGTGCAGGATGCCGAGCTTGCGCTGGACACCTGGCTTTCGGATCCGGCAGGTTTTGCCACAACCGTCTATCAGGGTGGTAGCGCCCTTCCTGACGTTCCCATCGCACCAGGCCAGTCCGTCAGAATTGACCTTACGGCAAACGATCCTGCCATCCGCGACACCCTGAAAGGGCTTGGGATGGCCGCCTTGCTGAAACAAGGCCTGTTTTCAGGGAACGTATCTGAACAGGCGGCGCTGATCCGGCGCGCGGGCGAGGTCTTGGCCGAAGGGCAGAACAGTCGCGCCCTGCTGGCCGGACAGCTGGGCACAACCGAAGGCCAGATCGCCGATGCCACAACCCGCAACACAGCCGAGGTCAGCGCGCTGCAAATTGCCCGCGTCTCATTACTTGAAGCCGACCCCTACGATTCCGCTGCCCGCCTGCAAGAAGCGCAGGGCCAGCTTGAGATGCTTTATACCCTGACCGCGCGTCTTTCGCGCCTGAGCCTGGTGGATTATTTGCGATGATCAGACTTCTGTTTCTGGCCCTTTTCGTTTGCAGCACGGCCCATGCTGAACCCATCCGCCTGAAGGATCTTGTCGAATTCGATGGGGTGCGCGGCAACGATCTGGTCGGCTATGGCCTTGTTGTTGGCTTGAACGGAACTGGTGATGGCATACGCAACGCGCCTTTCACTGAAGAGATCATGTCAAACCTGCTGGAAAGGCTGGGCGTCAATATCACGGGTGAATCCTTTCGCCCCAGAAATGTGGCTGCGGTGTTTGTCACGGCCCGCCTGCCCGCCTTTGCCCGCGCCGGCGCGCAGATTGATGTCACGGTATCAGCAATTGGTGATGCGCAAAGCCTGTTGGGCGGTACGCTGATCATGACACCGCTAAACGCAGCCGACGGGCAGATCTATGCTGTGGCCCAAGGGACCATCATTGCTGGCGGTATCTCGGCCGAAGGTGACGGCGCGCGCGTTGTGCAAGGTGTTCCTACCGCAGGAATCATTCCCGCCGGCGCGCGTGTCGAACGCGAAGTTGAATTTGACTTTGCAGCGCTGACGACGTTGCGCCTTGCCTTGCGCAGTGCTGACTTTACAACAGCCGCGCGGATCGAGGCGGCGATCAATCAGGAATTCGGTCGTGCTGTATCGCAAATGCTCGATTCTGGCACAGTGGCGGTTGATATCGCGCGCACCAATATGCCTTCACCTGCGCATGCTATCAGCCGGATCGAAAACCTTGCGATCAATCCCGAAACGCGTGCACGTGTTGTGGTTGATCAGCGGTCAGGCACAATTGTGATGGGCGAAGCCGTGCGCATCAGCCGGGTTGCCATTGCGCAGGGCAACCTGACACTGCGTGTCGAGGAAAACCCAAGTGTCGTGCAACCCAACCCCTTCAGCGAAGGAGAGACGATCGTTGTGCCCCGCACTGATGCGGCCATTGAGCAAGAGCCGGGCACCGGCCTGGCCGAGATCAGCGCAGGTACGGATCTGTCTGAGGTGGTGGCAGGACTGAACGCCCTTGGCGTAGCACCCAACGATATGATTGATATCCTTAAAAGCATCCACGCGGCCGGCGCCCTGCACGCCGAATTCGTGGTGAACTAGAGCAGTGGTCGGCCAAAGGATGACCGATCAGAAATAGCTGCGCACCAAGGCACCCGAGATAAGGGCCCATCCGTCTGCCACTACAAAAAAGGCAAGCTTGAAGGGAAGCGATACGATGGCTGGTGGTACCATCATCATGCCCATCGACATCAAGACCGCGGCGACCACAAGGTCGATGATCAGAAATGGCAAGAAGATTAGAAACCCGATTTCGAAGGCCCGCTGAATTTCAGACAGCAGAAAAGACGGCACCAGAACCGAAAGCGAGGCGTCAAGAGGTGCTCCCGTTGCATCAGGACGCAAGGCCTGCATGGCCGCAAAAGTATCAGGATCAATCCGCGCCGCCATGAACACACGAAACGGCCCCATCGTGGCCTGAAAAGCCGCCTGCAGATCGATCTGGCCGGCCGTAAGAGGCTCAATCCCCACTTGCCATGCCTCGGTCAGAACAGGGTCCATCACAAACCATGTCAGGAATAACGCAAGACTGACGATCAGCATGTTCGGTGGCGACTGCTGCAGTCCGATGGCCTGCCGTAGAATGGACAGCACGGTGACAATGAAGGGAAAGCAGGTCACCATCACGGCCAGACCCGGCACAATGCTAAGCAAGGTGATAAGCAGCAAAAGCTGGACAGAACGCCCAGCAAGCTCGCTGTCGGAACCAAGGTCGATCGAAAGGCTTTGCGCTGTGGCAGGCCCCGCCAGAACCATCAGCAGAATGCAGACAGCACCACGGCGAAAGTTCACAGCGTGCTCCGCAAATTGGCAACTTCCGTCAGGCGCACGGCCAGTTGCCCGGCCTGATCACCTGTCAGTTCCTGCAGCTCGCCCCGGGCAATCAGACGATCGCCGACATAAAGCTCAACCGGGTCATCCACCCGGCGGTCCAAAGGCAAAATGGCATCACGGCCAATTTTCATCAGATCGGCAATCAACGGGCGTGATCTGCCCACTGAAACCGTGATTTCAATTGGCACAAGGGCGAAGGGATTGGTCTGGCTGGTATCATCCATGTTGACGCTCCAATTCGGATTGATCGAAAAAACTGCGGACAACAGCCAGGATCTGTTGAACCGCGCGGTCCATGTCGATCAGCGTTTCCGTACCGTCTTCAAACCGCAGAAACACCTGCCCATCCGGCAGGTCAGCTTCTTCGACGATTTTCAACGACAAGCCTTTTGCCTTGTCGAGCAGACCGCCAAGATAACGACTTCCGCGAGGGTTCACGTGAACGCGCACAGGTGTTTCCAGTGCCGCTTCGGCTTTTGGCATAAGGACATCAAGAATGTGCTCGCACAGCAGCTCGCGCCCGATTTCTGGCAACAGCCGCCCCATCATGGTGGTCAACAGCGGACGCAGGCCCCGCAGCAGGTGCATGCGGGCCTCCTGAAAGGTAAAGCCCAGCGCTTGCAAATTGCGGGCGACCTCATCTTCCACCTTGCTGCGGTCGGTTATGATGGCGGTCGAAGCATCATCCCAGCCGGCAGCATAACCCTTATCAAAGGATGCCAGTCTGGTTTCCTCAAGCTCGATCTTGCCCAATACCACAATGTCCGAGGCAGGCGTGGGCGTGGCCAAATGAAAGACTTCCAGTTGAACGCGGGTCATCATGTGGCTTCTTCCTCTTTCTCCATCCAGCCGCGAAGAATCTCGATCGATTCGGTCTGACGCTCTTCGATAAGGCGGCGAAGGCGGCTGACCGGATCATCCGGCAGGTCTTCATCTTGCGGCATCTCGAAGAAATTGCCGCCGATCATTGCGCCATCAAAACCATCCTGAATTTCGCCCGTCAGGGCATCACCTGACGATGCAAAGCCGGCCTCAACAGCGCCAGGCAGCGCCAATGGCCGCGCTTCGGCTTCAATCTGTGCCCGGCGTTGTGCTGATGGGGCAAGAATGGGGCGCAATACGAACAGACCCAGCACCAGCGCGACAACGGCCAGCACCGCCAACTGAATGATCTGCATCAGGTCGATCGGACCGATCCACGGTGCAGCCAACGCATCTGTACCGCCCAAAGGTATCTCAGCCGGTTGAAATGCCATTGATTTCACGGTCAGCACATCACCCCGGGCCTCATCAAACCCCATGGCCGAGGCAACAAGTTCGCGAAGGGTTTCGAGTTCTTCTGCACTGCGGGGCGTACTGGTTTCGGTGCCGTCCGCAGCTACTGTCACTGCCTCATCCAGCAATACAGCCACGCTCAACTTGCGGGTCGCACCCGGATTGCGCAGCACTGCGCGCGAAGTTTCTGATACCTCGTAATTCACCCGCTCTCGCGTTTCGGAAGACTGGCTTTGCTCTGACGGGCCAGCGCCTGCATCACCTTCCGGCAGGTTTGATGCCACTGTCACCTCTGAACCAGATTGCCCGGATGAATCACTCCGCTCTTCAGTCTCAGAGGAAATTGCAACGCGGCCTGCCGGGTCAAACACCCGTTCGCTTAGCTCTTCGCGCGCCGTTTCGACATCGACACTGACTTCAACCACAACATTGCCCGCGCCAACACGCGCCACCAGCAGGCGTTCAAGGTTGGCCTTTAGTTGTGCTGCACGATCTGCGGCATTGCTGCCAAGGGCCAGATCACCGCTATCCTGTGGGATCAGCCCGCCCACACTGTCGATCAGGGCGACATCTGCAGGCAACATGCCCGGCACAGCCGCCGCCACCAGATGCCGCAAAGCTTGCGCATGTTCCGGGCGCAACCCGCCTGCATGGGTGGTGACAGTCACACTGGCCGATGGTTTGGCCCGGCCCTGAAACGGCGTATCGGGTGATGTCGCAATGTGAACACGTGCAGTCCGGACCGCCGGGTTAGACTGGATGGTACGGGCTAGCTCGCCCTCTTTGGCACGCCAATAGGCTGCGTCAAACATCTGCGAAGTTGTGCCAAAGCCTGACAGCGAATCCAGCAGCTCGTAACCTGCGGCACCTGCTGCAGGCAGCCCTTGCGCTGCCAATGTCATGCGCAGTGCATCGCGCTGCGCATCGGGGACATAGATTGCTGGGCCCCGCACCTCAAACACGGCACCTTGCTGTTCCAATGCGGCAATCACCTCGCCTGCCGCTGCACTGTCAAGCCCAGCGTAAAGCAACGACATGCCCGGTTGAGAGCTGACGCGCCCAAGGGCAATGATGGCAACAAACATCGCCACGGTCGCACCCACCACAATGATACGGCGCTGCAGCGACAACGCAGACCAAAGCGAAAGCAAATTCTGCAAGACATGCTCCATTCTCCGGGCGTTCTGCCGGGATGACGCAGCTTTGACGGAACCAGCTTAACAATCGGTTAGTGACATTCGGTCTAAACACGGCATAGCGCAGACAGGAGAATGTCCATGGCAGATGCCGCCGCTGTTGAAGGGGAAGAGCCGCCCAAAAAGTCGAAAAAGCCATTGCTGATTGGCCTTGTGCTTGCGTTGGTTTTGGGTGGCGGCGGGTTTTATGCCACATTCTCGGGTCTGATTCTGGGTGCTGAAGCCTCGGCTGATGCGGCAGAAGATGCTGGTCTGCCTGATTTGCCGGATGTGGCCTTTGTGCCTGTCGAATCGGTGATCGTGGCATTGGGAGAAGGCACGCAAAGCCGCCATCTGAAGTTCACCGCCCAGGTTGAGGTGGGCAGTGGGCATGTCGCAGACGTCACGCTTCTGCTGCCGCGGATACTGGATGTCTTCAACAGCTACCTCAGCGCGGTTGACCCCGCCACGCTTGAGGAAAGCGCCGCAATCATTCGGGTAAGGGCGCAGCTCTTGCGCCGCGTCCAGGTTGTGGTGGGCGAAGGGCGGGTACGCGACCTGCTGATCACGGAATTTGTCTTGAACTGAAAGAACGCAACCATGGATCTGATTGCTGATATCCTGCTGACATCCGGTGCTTTTGGTGCGGGGATTTACTGTTATGTCCTTGCGGCACGGTTGAAGAAATTCACAACATTGGAAACCGGAATGGGCGGTGCGATTGCCGTCTTGTCCGCCCAGGTTGATGACATGACCCGCGCGCTTGAGGCCGCGCGCAGTTCTGCCACGGGGTCGGTTTCCAGCTTGACCGGCCTTGCCGAACGGTCCGAGGCGGCTGCGCGACGGCTGGAATTATTGATGGCCACCCTGCATGATCTTCCTTCGCCTTCAAAACCAGAGCCCGCCACCGCTGCAGCCGAAGAAGAAGAGGAAGACGACGACAAGAAGTTGCGCTTTGTGCGGCGCCGGTCTTCGCGTGAGTTTGCCGAGGCGGCGGAATGACACGGCGCCTTGCATCCGGGCGCAATGCGCTGGCCATTCTCGGGGTTTTGTTCCTGTCATCCGGGGCGCTCCGCCTTGGGTCGGGCGTAGGCGAAGCCCTTGCCATGGAAACCGAGGTCCCATCAGCACCCGACGCTGAAGTTCCAGAGCAGTGCGAAGCCATGCCAGCTGCTTTGGCCGCAGCGCTGAGCGCACGTGAAGCTGCAGTTGAACTTGGTGAGATGGCGTTGAAAGACCGCATGGCCGCCTTGGCCCTGGCCGAAGAAACCATCACACAGCGCCTTGCAGAACTGACAGCGGCAGAAACCGAACTGGCCCGGACACTGGCGATTGCCGATCAGGCTGCCGAACAGGATCTGACCCGCCTGACGACGGTCTATGAAACCATGAAACCCAAGGATGCCGCTGCACTGTTTGAAACCATGGCCCCCGCATTTGCCGCAGGGTTCCTTGGCCGGATGCAACCGCAGGCGGCGGCTGCCGTCATGTCAGGCCTCAAGCCTGAAACCGCCTATGAAATCAGCCTCGTGCTGGCTAGCCGCAATGCCGAAGCTCCAACCGAGTGAGCAGTTTTTTAACCTCGTGCTGCAAGAAGTAAGGCTCAGGGAAATGTCCGGGGTTAGATCATGTTTGCACTTGTAGGGATTGCCGTCATCTTCATCATGGTCTTCGGCGGCTATATGCTTGCGGGCGGCAAGATGGGCATCATCATCAAGGCCCTGCCGTTCGAAATGATCATGATCGGCGGTGCTGCAGTTGGCGCATTCCTGCTGTCAAATGATCTTGCAACCGTCAAACTTACCCTCAAGGACATGGGCAAGGTCTTCAAGGGCCCCAAATGGAAGGCGACCGATTACCGTGATCTTTTGTGCCTTCTGTTCGAACTGGTGCGAATCGCGCGGTCAAACCCGGTTGCGCTTGAAGAACATATTGAAAATCCCGAAGGCTCTTCTGTCTTTGGCCGCTATCCCCGCATCCAGCATGATCATGATGCCACCGAACTGATCTGCGATACCTTGCGCGCCGCATCTATGAACTATGACGATCCTCATCAGGTGGAAGAGGTTATCGACAAGCGGATGGAGGCCGCGGCACACCACAGCCAGCTGTCAAGCCACGCTTTACAATCCATGGCCGATGCATTGCCAGCCCTTGGTATCGTGGCCGCTGTTCTGGGCGTGATCAAGACGATGGCATCAATCGACCAACCGCCCGAGATTCTGGGCAAGATGATTGGTGGCGCCCTGGTGGGTACGTTTCTGGGGGTTTTCCTTGCCTATGGTATTGTTGGCCCCTTTGCGGCCCGGATCAAGGCTATCATTGATGAAGACAACCACTTTTACCACCTGATCCGCGAGGTGCTGGTGGCCAATCTGCATCGCCATCCACCAAACATCTGTATCGAAGTCGGGCGTCAGAATACGCCGCATCATGTACGCCCCAGCTTTGGCGACATTGAAGAATCACTGCGCGCGCTGAAACAGGATGCTGCATGATGTGGCGCTTTGCGTTTGTTCTGGCCATCTTTTGCGGCGGCCCTGCATGCGCGCAAACCATCGCCGTAACCTCGGGTGAGCATGATACATTTTCCCGTCTGGTTTTTGCCTTGCCCACAGCCGAAGCCTGGCAGCTGGGCCGTACCGCAAATGGCTATGAACTGTCTGTCGCGGGTGAAGAAGCTCGCTTTGATGTGTCGGGTGTGTTCGACCTGATTCCAAAAGATCGCCTTGCAGGTATTTTCGTTGATCCAGCCAGTGGCCGCCTGCAAATGACCATTGGGTGCCAATGCCATGCCCTTCCTTTCAGCCTGGACGACCGCACAATTGTCATCGACCTGCGCGATGGCCCTCCGCCGGCTGGATCGTCCTTTGAACAAGGTCTGGATGGCACAGTCTGGCCAGCGCTTCAGGGCCGCCCGACCACACAGATCAGACCCCGCCCGCGCCAGTTGCCGTCAGGCGCAGATCCCGCTCCGGTCTTTGACTGGCTTACAGCTGATCTTCCGTCGCTGGAACCAACCGGGTTTGAACTGCCCCCCGTTACAAGCGATGCTGCCGCAACCATCAGGGAATCGCTTGTGGCCCAGCTTGCCGATGGAGCCAGCCGCAATGTGATCGAACTTGCCATACCCGACAGTGTTCCCAAAGATGCCACCGCACCTTACCTGCCAGACAACCTGCCTATCCGCGTACCCGAGGGCATTGGCGTGCAGATCGGCAATCAGCGTATCGCGCCAGATGAAATGCAGACCGATGGCACTGCCTGCATCGCTGATGAGGCGCTGTCCATCAGCGCCTGGGCCGGTGAAGACACCCTTACAGCCCAGTATTCTGGCCTGCACACCGGACTCGTGGGTGAATTTGACCGCCCCCAGGACGCGGCAATTGTCGCAACCGCCAAACGGCAGATCTACCTTGGATTCGGGGCCGAGGCGCGCAGCACCCTTACTGCCTTTGGCGATCTTGGGGGAGAAACGCCTGTTTTGCGCAGCCTTGCGTCACTGATTGACGGTGACGAACCCCTGGACGGCGCGGTGTTCAGCGGCATGGCCAGTTGTGATACGGCCGCTGCCATGTGGGACGTCATCGCAGACCCTTCAGCCGTCACGAGCTCATTGAACGCTGGGGCAGTCAAACGCAGCTTTTCAGCACTGCCGCCGCACCTGCGAACCCATCTGGGACCCCGGCTGATCGAGAACCTGCTGGCCAAGGGGCGCAACGACATTGCGTTTGACATCACCGAAGCAATGGGGCGCGGCACTGCCACCGATCGGCGCGCCATTACGCTTGCCGAGACAGATTTGTTGCTGGCCAATGGTGCGGCCGCTGAGGCCGTGCCTGCGCTGGAGACTGTTCTGGCAGACCCCGGCCAGATGCAGGCCGAGGCGCTGACAAAGCTGGTCACGGCACAGGTAGCGGCGGATGAGCCGGTTGAACCGACCACGGCAGATGCACTTTACGCTATGATCGACGAGTACGAAGGGCACCCCTTGCTGCCAGACCTGCGCCGCGCCTATGGCCTTGCGCTTGCAGGGTCACGCCAGTTTGCCAAAGCACGGGAATTTGCCACGTCAGATACCCCGCTGGACCCAGCGTTCTGGACCGTCCTTGCCGCGCATGGCAGTGATGATGACTTGCTGCTTTTCGCCATCACGCCACCGGATACCGACGTGCCACCTGATGCAGCGCAAACCATCGCCGAAAGGCTGACATCCCTTGGCTTTTCCCAGGAAGCCAAGCTTTGGCGCGCGGCCAAGCCTGCCGAAATGGCCGATGGTGTGTCCGCTATGCCCAGTGAAGCTTCTACGCCAGCCTCCGAAAACGGTGATGAACTGGCTGCGCGCATGGCACGCTGGAACCAGAACTGGGCCGAAGTCGCGCAATCCGATAATGGGGCATGGGGCCAGCTTGCTCAGGGCCTGACAGCAAACACCTCTGCGACGCCCGATGCAACGCTTGCGTCAGCCAACGCTGCTTTGTCAGAAAGCACGGCAGCACGGGCATTGATCGAAGCATTGATTGCGGAAACAGCGGCCCCGCCAGCTTCACCTTGAAATCATTACAGTTTGGTAAGACTCAGCCCCTAAGCTGCCGGTGAACGATGCAAGAATGCATCCATGGGGGCAGCGCAGAACGTGGCATTTCAAGGACAACTGTCAGTGCTGGTTTTCGGTTGTCTCGCCTTGCTCATGCCGGGAACGGCAGCAGGGGCCAGCACGCAAACCGCCCAGCTATGCGAACAGGCGGCGGCGGATGTGGCGCAAGCAACAGGTATTCCTGCCGATATTTTGCACGCGTTAACCCTGACCGAAACTGGTCGCCAGATTGATGGCCGTTTACGGCCCTGGCCTTGGGCCATCAACCACGCGGGCACAGGCCACTGGTTTGACACACAAGATCAAATGCTGGACTTTGCTCAAGCTTTGCTGGCTCAGGGCCTTCATAATTTTGACCTTGGCTGTTTTCAGTTGAACTATCGCTGGCACGGTAACAATTTCGCCTCGCTATCGCGCATGACCGACCCGGCTGAGAATGCCCGCTATGCGGCAGGCTATCTGCAAAGCAAACATCAGCAAACCGGGTCATGGGACCGCGCCATTGGCGCCTACCATTCCGCAACACAAGAATTCGCCCAAAGATATCTGGCGCGGTTCATCACAATTCTGTCGGATCTTGATCCTGCTATCCCCTATCCCGACAGGCCTCCCGCAGCGGCCACCCCACCCGAAGATCAACAGAACGATAATTCGTTTCCCTTGCTGATCTCGGGCCAATCCGGGCAGGGGCCTTCGTTGTTTCCGGCCCTGACAGCAGGACGCCGTCTGATTGGTGGCGCACCATGAACCTTTCTTTGCGTACCATCTTTCAGCCAACGGTTCTGCTGGCCCTTGCCCTAATGGCAGTCATCGTCATGATGGTACTGCCCGTACCAGCCTGGGTGCTTGACCTTGGACTTGCACTGTCATTTGCGCTGGCGATCCTGATGCTGACCGTCGCCCTGTTCATTGAACGGCCGCTTGATTTTTCGGCCTTCCCGACCATCCTTCTGGCCTCTCTGATGCTGCGGCTTGCGCTGAACATCTCTTCCACCAAACTGATCATTTCCGAAGGACATACCGGCACTGATGCCGCGGGTCACGTGATTGAGGGTTTTGCCAATTTCATCATGGGCGGCGATGTCGTTCTGGGCATTGTCATCTTTTGCGTCCTGCTGATCGTGAACTTTATTGTCATCACCAAGGGTGCTGGCCGCATGGCCGAGGTGGGTGCCCGCTTTGCCCTGGACGGAATGCCCGGCAAACAACTGGCCATTGACTCCGACATGGCCGCAGGTGCCATTACCCACGCCGAGGCCCGCGAACGGCGGGAACGTGAATTGGCTGAGACAAACTTTTTTGGCTCGCTCGACGGGGCTTCGAAATTTGTCAAAGGCGATGCGATTGCCGGGCTGCTGATCACGGGCCTGAACATTTTCGTCGGCCTGCTTGTCGGTGTGTTGGTTCATGACATGCCGTTTTCCCGCGCGTTTGAAACCTATGCGATTCTGACAGTAGGTGATGGTCTTGTCAGCCAGATTCCTGCTGTCATCATCTCGGTGGCGGCTGCCCTTTTGCTGACAAGGGGTGGGGTCAAGGGCGCTGCTGATGTATCGTTCTTTGCACAGCTCAGCCGGTTTCCCGCAGCACTTGCCACTGTCGCGGTCCTGATGGCGCTGTTTGCCATCGTGCCCGGCATGCCGTTCATTCCGTTCATTCTTGGTGCATTGGGGCTGGGGGTTGCAGCCCATTTTGCATCAAACCGCCCGGTACTTGCAGCGCCTGAACCCGAACAAGCCAGCACCACGACACAACGCCCCATTGGTGATGTGCTGGATTTTGACGATATTCACATCGAATTTGCGCCCGATCTGGTTAGCATGGTGCTTGATCCGGCAACCGGCCTTGACGCCCGCATCGGCAACATGCGCACTTTTGCCGCCACAAGTTTTGGGGTGATCCTGCCCGAAATCCGCATCACGGATGATGCGGCCCTGCCATCTGGCACCTACCGTATCCGCCTGCAGGGTGTGGAACGCGTGCGCAATCGACTTGTGCCCGACAGGGTGCTTGTCCTGCTTGCCGAAGGGGTATCTGCACCAGATGGGATTGATGTGCTTGAGCCGGTTTACAGCGCCCCCGCCCGCTGGATCTGGCCAGATGATCAGGAACGCGCAGCGCTGGCCGGGCTGACCGTGGTTTCCGCGGCCGAGGTTCTGGCCACCCACTTGCTGGAACTGATCAAGGGAAACCTTGCCCGGATGCTGTCGTTGCGCGGCCTGCGCCGTCTGCTGGATGAATTCGTGACCCTGTCAGATGCCAACCGGGCCGCCGCAAATCGCCGCCTTCTTGAGGATCTGGTGCCCGACAAGGTGCCTATGGAACTCTTGCTGTCTGTGCTTCGCCTGCTTTTGGAAGAACGTGTGTCGATCCGAAATCTGCCACTGATCCTGGAAGCTATTGCCGAAGCCCGCAGCTATGGTGCGCCCGAGGCCATTTGCGAACATGTGCGTCAACGGCTCAGCTTTCAGATCACGGCTGATATTCTGCGCGAAGACGGCACGCTGCCACTGATCCAGCTGGCACCCGAATGGGAAAAGACATTTGCCGCGCATCAACTGGAAACAGAGCGTGGCACGCGTGACGTCGCCTTGCCGCCCGATCTTTTCAGCAAACTGGCCAACGGTCTGCTCGACAAGATCAACCGCACCGGTGAGGCGGGTATTTTCCCGGCAATTGTCACATCGACCATGCGGCGGCGGTTCCTGCGCACCGTTCTGGCGGCCAAGGGCCTGACAACACCTGTTCTGTCCTATGATGAGCTGACAGCCGATACTCGCCCGGCCATTGTGGGGCAAGTCGGGATATGACCGATCTCTTCGCCATACTGACCGAGCTTACTGGCCTTGCACGAACGCAAGCCCTTATCGGTTTTGCCGTATTTCTGCGGGTCGGCGCGCTGATGTTGATGTTGCCAGCCTTTGCCGAACAGGTCGTACCCGTACGCGTCAAACTGGCAATTGCCTTGGCATTTACCATCATCGTGACCCCTGCCGTCTCTGCCAGCCTGCCTGCCACAGACCCATTCCCTACCCAGTTGTTTGCAACCGAAGTGATTTCCGGCCTTCTGTTGGGCTTTGGTATACGCGTGTTCATATTTGCCCTGCAGATTGCAGGTGCCATTGCCGCTCAGGCGACCACCCTGTCGCAGATGTTCGGTGGCATTGGCCCGGAACCGCAGCCCATCATCGGGAATGTACTGTTGATTGCAGCCCTGGCTGCGGCTGTCTCGGCGGGCTTGCATGTGCGCGTCGCTGAACTGCTAATCCTGTCCTACACCGTTTTGCCCGCAGGTGATTGGCCCACCCCGTCTGATGTTGCGCAATTCGGCATCGCGCAGGTGGGCTATGCCTTTTCCCTTGGCTTCACGCTTGCCGCCCCGTTTGTGATCGCCTCAGTGCTGTACAATGTGGCACTTGGCTTTATCAACCGCGCTATGCCCCAGCTTGCGGTGTCCTTCGTCGGGGCCCCCGCCCTGACACTTGGCGCGCTGGCACTGCTGGCCTTGTCCGCCCCTGCGATGATCGCGCTTTGGCTGACATTGCTGAACGCCTATCTTTCAAACCCCATGGTCCCCCTGCCATGAGCGCAGAGGGCGGTGACGATGCCGAAAAGGAACACGCACCATCCCAGAAACGGTTGGATGATGCTCGTCAGCGTGGCGATTTTGCGCGCTCGCCCGATCTTGTTTCCGCCGCTGCCATGGCAGGTTTTGTCCTTGTGCTCTTGGCAATAGGCGCACAGTCATTGTCACAGGCGGGCACCGCCGCCATGGTGATGATCGACAGGTCCGATGATATTGCCGTGGCCTTTCGCCAATCTGGCCAGATGATCCTGTCGACTGCCGCCCTGTCAGTCGTGGCCCCGCTTCTGCCTTTTGTCCTGATCCCGATGGCTGCGGTACTTCTGATGCTTTTTGCCACTAAGGGCTTTGTCTTCAGCGGTGAAAAGCTTAGTCCAAAATTGTCCAGAATTTCACCTTTGGCTACGGCAAAACAAAAATTCGGTCCCGATGGCTTGTTCGAATTTCTGAAAAGCGCCATTAAACTTGTGCTTATGTCTCTGATATTGTTTTATTTTCTTGATTATCACATGGTAGAAATCCTGAACAGCCTGCAAATGTCAGCAGGCATTGCCACCAGCCTTTTGCTTGGTCTGCTTGTTCAATTCGTGCTCATCGCCTTCGCCGTCACCGCAGTCATTGGCGGGTTGGATTTTGGCTGGCAAATCTATCGTCATCAGCAACGCAACCGCATGTCGCGCAAGGAACTGACCGATGAAATGAAGGATTCCGAGGGTGATCCCCATGTCAAAGGCCAGCGCCGCCAACGCGCACAAGACATCGCAACCAATCACATGCTGGCAGATGTGCGCACGGCCGATGTGGTGATCGTAAACCCCACACACTATGCCGTAGCCCTGAAATGGCAACGTGGCGCGCGCACCGCACCAATCTGTGTGGCAAAGGGCACAGACGAGATTGCCGCCCTGATCCGCGCCCGCGCCGCCGAGCATGGCGTGCCCATCCACAGTGACCCGCCAACGGCCCGCGCCATCCATGCCACGGTTGATATCGGCACACCAATTCGGACAGAACATTTCAAGGCCGTTGCCGCAGCCATCCGCTTCGCCGAGGCGATGCGTGCCAAGGCGCGTAAACCATGGAAGGTCACATGACCGTTGCAGCTCAGCTTGCCGCCCTGCGTCAGTTGACTGATCTGATGCTGGACCAGCGCTTGCTGGACCTGCGCAAGGCCCAGCAGGCCCAACTGGAAACCCGCGGCCTGATCGCGGCACTGGATCAGATCAGCCAAGCCGCAGATTGCGCCTTGCCCGCCGCGGCCCGGGCGGAACTGTTATATCAAAGCTGGGCAGATGCCCGCCGCAAAGATCTGAACCTGACCCTTGCCCGGCAAAGCGTGACCGAAATCGAAGCCAGGGCTGCCGCCAGTGTCGCCTTTGGCAAACAGCGTGTGGTTTCAGGCCTTCAGCAGCGCGCCCAAGATAAACCACTTAAACGCTAATCCCCGTTGGCCCACCTGCATTGCGGCAAAACACCCCTTGCACACCCCGCTGAAAACCATATCTTCCGCCCTACCTCGGGGTGCCCTCACCGGCTGAGATGCAGCAATGCGAACCCGTCGAACCTGAACCGGATCATACCGGCGGAGGGAAGGTGCATGGGTTTCTCCATCTCCCGACCATTTCCGTCGCAACTTGGAGACTGCCATGTACAAAACACTCCTTGCTGCGGGCCTTTCGTTGACTGCCGTCCCGGCCATCGCCGATACCCCCGTCCTGACTGTGCTGACCTATGACAGCTTTACCGCTGAATGGGGTCCCGGCCCCGCGATTGAAAAAGGGTTTGAGGCAACCTGCGCCTGCGATCTGCAATTCGTGGCTGCCGGCGATGGCGCCGCGCTTCTGGCGCGGGTATTGTTGGAAGGGGCATCATCGAACGCCGATGTTGTGCTTGGTCTTGATACAAACCTGACCGCCGCCGCAGCTGACAGCGAACTGTTTGCCCCACATGGCCAGTCGCCTGCGCTGACCTTGCCTGTTGCCTATGATAACCCGCTGTTTTTGCCGTATGACTTTGGCTGGTTTGCCTTTGTCTATGACAACACCAAACTGTCCGCGCCCCCCACATCGTTCACCGAACTTGCCGCTTCCGATCTGAAAATCGTGATCCAGGATCCCCGGTCATCCACTCCCGGCCTTGGGCTGGTGATGTGGGTCAAGGCGGCCCATGGTGATGGAGCCGCGCAAATCTGGGCAGATCTGGCCGATAACATCGTTACCGTCACCCCCGGCTGGTCCGAAGCCTATGGCCTGTTTCTGGAAGGTGAGGCTGACATGGTGCTGTCTTACACGACATCACCCGCGTACCACATCGGGGCCGAACAGGATGCCAGCAAGTCTGCCGCCCTGTTTTCCGAAGGGCACTTCCTGCAGATCGAAGTGGCGGGAAAATTGGCCAGCACAGACCAATCCGCGTTGGCCGATGCCTTTTTGGCCTATCTCGCCGCACCCGCTGCACAGGCCATCATCCCCGAAACCAACTGGATGTATCCTGCCGCCACTCCGCCCGGGGGCCTGCCCGCATCATTCAGCACGCTGATCACTCCCGCCAAAAGTCTGCTCTGGCCAGAGCGTGACGTGCCCGCGATCCGCGATGCGGCAGTGACCGAATGGCAAAACAGCCTTTCCCGCTGACTGCGGGCCTGATTGGCCTTTGCCTTGCCCTGCTGACGCTGGGCACGGCAATTGTCGTCATGTGGCACGGCAACGGTCTGCGCCTTGCTGCTGCAGATGCGGCTGCCTTGCACTTTACCCTGCTGCAGGCGGCCCTGTCGGCATTGCTGGCCGTCGGTCTGGCTGTCCCTCTGGCCCGCGCCTTGGCACGGCGGCGCTTTGTCGGGCGCGGTGCCCTGATCACCCTGCTGGGTGCGCCTTTTCTGTTGCCCGTCATTGTGGCCGTGCTTGGCCTTCTGGCCGTATTTGGCCGGGCCGGTTGGGTAAATGATGTCCTTGCACTCGCCGGACTGCCGCCCCTGTCGATCTATGGCCTGCAAGGGGTTGTGATCGCCCATGTGTTTCTGAATTTGCCTTTGGCCACCCGGATGATCCTGCAAGGCTGGCAATCCATCCCGGCCGAACGTTTGCGCCTGGCAGCAACCCTGGACTTGCCGCCCATTGCAGTCTTTCGTCACCTCGAATGGCCCATGTTGCGCAACGTACTACCCGGCGCTTTTGTCACGATTCTGGCCATCTGCCTGACCAGCTTTGCCACCGCCCTGACATTGGGCGGCGGCCCTCGTGCAACAACGGTCGAGCTGGCCATTTACCAAGCGCTGCGTTTCGAATTTGATCTTGGCCATGCTGCCGGTCTTGCAACTCTGCAATTCATGATCAGCGCCATCGCCGCGGCTGCTGCCTGGTCACTGGCACCTGCCATGGCTTTTGGCGCCGGGCTTGACAGGGGTTATCAACTGGCTCCGTCCGGCTGGCGCCAATGGGGCGATGGCCTTGTCATCCTGCTGGCCACGGCCTTTCTGGCCTTGCCGATGCTTGCCATACTTCTGCGCGGAATGGCCGGTTGGGCCGATCTGCCCAACGCGGTCTGGCCTGCTGCCGCACGGTCCTTGGCCATTGCCGTCCCGTCCGCTTTGCTGGCCACCACTGCCGCCCTTGGCCTTGCGCTTGCCGTGGCGCGTGGCGGGCCACGCTGGCTCGATCTGGCTGCCGTATTGCCACTGGCAACATCCAGCCTTGTGCTGGGCACGGGGTTGTTCCTGCTGGTGCAACCCCTTGTTCCCGTCGCCACGCTTGCCCTGCCCGTCACGCTGCTTGTGAATGCTGCCCTGTCCTTGCCCTTTGTCTACCGATTGCTGCTGCCAGACGCTCAGGCCCTGCACCGCGATTTTCATCGTCTGACGGCAGCTCTTGCCATTCCCAGCAGTACTGCCCTTGCCATTATCACCCTGCCCCGTCTTGCACGGCCATTGGGCTTTGGCATGGGTGTGGCTGCCGCCTTGTCTTTGGGTGATCTGGGCGTGATCGCACTGTTTGCAGGCGAAGCACAGGCAACCTTGCCCCTTGTCATTCATCGCCTGATGGGTGCCTATCAGATGCAGGCCGCCGCTGCCGCCGCCCTTTTGCTGGTGGGCATCGGCTTTGCCCTTT
>JBJOQW010000053.1:0-7066 GCA_046049665.1 Pseudomonadota bacterium
ACGATCAGGAAGTTGATAACGGCGTTCAGCATGTTGCCGATGCCAAAGAACGCTTCCCCAACGCTGAAGCCAACGCCCGACAGGTCAATGCCACCCATGAACAGCCCGACAAGCGGGTTGATCAGGTTGTCGACCAGCGATGTCACGATTGCCGTGAAGGCCGCACCGATCACCACGGCGACGGCCAGATCAAGCACGTTGCCACGCATAATGAAGGCTTTGAATTCGTTAATCATATCACAGTTCCCCACGTGTTGTTGATGGGCATTTTGCCCTTTGGTCGGTGTGCCGAAGCACAACCCCGCCACTTTTCTTGCACAGAACCTGTCATGGTTTCACCGGGAAAATTGCACTAACCTCTGCAATTCACGCAAAAAGGAGCGAATTGTGGCCGATATCTCCCATTATCCCATTACCAAACGCTGGGTTCCGCGCAACCCTCAGGCGATTCAGCTTTATTCGCTGACCACACCGAACGGCGTGAAGGTATCCATCGCACTGGAAGAGATGGGCCTGCCCTATGATGCCCATCTCGTGAACTTTGCCACCAATGACCAGATGTCCGAGGCCTTTCTCAGCCTTGCCCCCAACAACAAGATCCCGGCAATCCTTGATCCCGATGGGCCGGGGGGCAAGCCCTTGGCCCTGTTCGAAAGCGGGGCCATTCTGGTCTATCTGGCCGAAAAGACGGGCCAGCTGATGGATGACCGCTTTGCCACGCTGCAATGGCTGATGTGGCAGATGGGGGGCCTTGGGCCAATGCTGGGGCAGCTTGGCTTTTTCCACACCTTCGCCGGGAAAGAGATTGAAGACCCCCGCCCCAAGGAACGCTACCGGGCCGAATCCGAACGCCTGCTGAAGGTTCTTGATCAGGCGCTTGCGGGCAAGGACTGGGTGACGGGCAGCTATTCGATTGCCGATATCGCCATCGCACCCTGGCTGAACACGCTGAAGAATTTTTACAAGGCCACCGATATTACCGGCTTTGACAACCTGCCAAACCTTGCACCCTACCTTGACCGCTTCCTCGCACGCCCTGCCGTGCAGCGCGGCATGGTCAACCCGCCGCGCCCCTGACACCTCCAGCGGCGCACAGGCAGGATGGACAGTATTGCCCATCCTGCCCTTTCTCACCGCCCGCGCGTCTTGCCCGGCAGCGGTATCTTCTTGACCCCCGACAGTGGCCCCGGACCTTTGCCTTTCGGCCCTTTCGCGGGTCTCAGCACAGGTGTCTGCGGCCCCTTGGCCACGCCGTTCAAGCCCGCCAAAGCGGGGGGAAGTTTGGTGATTTTCGGCATTAGCTTGCCCTTCGATGAAACAGGTCTGTCAGGCCAGGGCAATCAGCCCAAAGCCAGCGAAAGCGCCATCACAGGCGCAGGCCCGTCTGGTCCATTTTCGGGGTACTCCCCTGATAAAGGTTGGAAAGACCGGCCTTTCAGTCGGTCAGGCGACGCAATCTTGTGGCCATCCAGTTCATGTGCAGCGCACTCCCTTTACAGTGCCGACAGGCTACCAAATTCCGCCCAATGGTGCAACGGCGACGCCACAGGTCGCCCACGGCCCACCACGCTGGCCCCGCTGCACTAGGCTGCCCCCATGCAATCCAACCGCCCCCTTGGCCTTGCGCTTGTGCTGACTGCCATCATCGGGTGGAGCATGGCAGGCCTCTTCACCCGCCTTCTTGCACTCGATGCCCCCACCATCCTGTTCTGGCGCGGCCTGTTCGGTGCCTTTGGTACGCTCGCCCTTATCCGCATCCTTGGCCGCCCCGCCCCCCAACCGCTCGGCGCGCCCGGCCTTGGTTATGCGCTCGTCACCGCCGGCTCCATGCTCGCCTTCATTCCCGCCCTGCGCTTTACATCCGTCGCCCATGTCGCCGTGATCATCGCCCTTGTCCCCCTGTTTGCCGCCCTGCTCGCCTGGGCCCTGCTGCGCCAAACGCCCCGCCCGGCCGCCATTCTGGCCAGCCTTGTCGCCGCTGGTGGTGTTGCCCTGATGGTCGGCGCCGGGGCCGACGGCAACCTTTGGGGCAATCTCCTTGCCCTTGTCGCCGCCCTTCTGATGGCCGCCATGATCCTGATCGCCAACCGCGCCCCACAGATCCCTGCCCTGTCAGCCATGGCCGCAGCTTCCGCCATCAGCGCGCTTGCCACCCTGCCCTTTGCCACGCTGACCGCGGTCACCGGCACCGATCTTGCCATCCTTGCCGCCTTTGCCCTCATCACCCAGGTCATCGGCTTTGGCCTGTTCGCCATGGGTGCCCGCCACCTGCCCACCAGCCATACCGCCCTTCTCACCACGCTTGAGGCCCCTTTTGCCATCACCTGGGTCTGGGCCGTGCTAGGCATCACACCCACCCTTCCTACCCTCGCCGGTGGCGCAATCGTGCTGGCCGCCGTCGTGTTCTTCCTTGTCCGCAGCCCCCCCGGCCCCCCGTGACAATCCCCTGCCCTGCCCCTATAGAGGCCGCAAACCGCACAACCCCATGAGGCAGCCCATGACCACCCTCGTTTTCGGCCATAAATCCCCCGATACCGACAGCACCGGTTCCCCCATCATCTGGGCATGGTATCTGAACGAAGTGCGTGGCCAGCAGGCCGAAGCCGTGCTGCTGGGTGAACCCAACACCGAAGCCGCCTTTGTCATCACACACTGGAACTGCCCAAAGCCCCGCATCGTGACCGACATCGCCGATGGCACGCCCGTGGTCATCGTTGATACCAACAACCCCGCCGAATTGCCCACCAACGTCAACGCGCTCGATATCACCGCCATCATTGACCACCACAAACTGGTCGGCGGGCTGGAAACCAAAGGGCCCATTGATATTACCGTGCGCCCGCTCGCCTGCACCGCCACCATCATGCATGATATCATGGGCGCAGACGCCGCCCGTATGCCCGAATGGGTGCGCGGCCTGATGCTGTCCTGCATCCTGTCCGACACGCTGGAATTCCGCAGCCCTACCACCACCCCGCATGACCGAGCATTGGCCGAAGGCCTTGCCAAGGGCTTGGGTATCTCTATCGCAGACTACGCCGCCAAACTGTTCGAAGCGAAATCTGATGTCGGCGCGTTTTCCGACGCCGAACTGCTGCGCATGGATTCCAAGGAATACAACGTTGCAGGCAAGGAACTGCGCGTGTCGGTCCTTGAAACCACCGCCCCCAAGGTCGTGCTTGACCGCAAGGCCAGCCTGATGGCCAGCATGGTCGGCGTCGCCGCCGAAGACGGTGCCGATCAGGTGCTGTTGTTCGTCATCGACATCCTGCGCGAAGAGGCGACCCTTCTGGTGCCGAACGATCTGGTCAAACAACTGGCCGAGGCATCCTTTGGCGTCAAGGTCACAGGTGATACCGTGGTGATCCCGGGCCTTCTCAGCCGCAAAAAGCAGATCATTCCGGCCCTGAAAATGTGATGGTTGCGGGGGCGTTGCGCAAAGCCACGTCTCTGCGCGCGTAGAGACGGAAAGAAGACGCAAGAAAGACGCGTTCAAGACAGCAAAAAAGGGGCGATTTTGACCGAGATCATCACCAATCTGGCCGACGTTTCCGCCCGGTATGAGGCCGTGTTCTGTGACCTGTGGGGCTGTCTGCACAACGGCGTCACACCCTTTCCCGCTGCTGTCGCCGCCCTGCGCGCCTATAAGGCGGCAGGCGGCACTGTGCTGCTCCTGACCAACTCACCACGCCCGAAATCCAGCGTTATCAAACAGTTGGACGCCATCGGCGTGCCGCATGACTGCTATGATGAGGTGGTCAGTTCAGGTGATGCCGCACAATACGCGCTTGTCACCGGGGCCGTGGGGCGGCAGGTGTTTCACATCGGTGCGCCCAAGGATCAGGTTTTCTTTACCGATTTCGCCGATGATCTGGCGATGATCGCAGCCAAGGAACCCCCCATCGTGCAAGTCCCACTGGAAACGGCCGAAGGCATTGTCTGCACTGGCCTGTTCAATGATCAGACCGAAACACCTGATGATTACCGCGCCGCTTTGCTGCTGGCAAAAACCCGTGATTTGCCAATGCTTTGCGCCAATCCCGATATCATTGTCGATATGGGTGAAAAGCGGCTTTATTGCGCCGGCGCCCTTGCGCAGGCCTATGAAGACATGGGCGGCACCGCCCTTTACTTTGGCAAACCCCACCCCCCCATCTACGACCTTGCCCGCCGTCGCCTGACCGCCCTGATGGCCCGTGATGATGTGCCCGTGCTTTGCATTGGCGATGGCATCGCCACCGATGTGCAGGGCGGCCAGTCCGAAGGGATTGACACCCTGTTTGTCACAGGCGGGTTGGCAGCAGATCAGTTCGGGCCGGATTCTGATAATCCGATCAAGGACATGCTTGAAGACTGGCTGGCCGAACGCATGCTTTCACCCACCTACGCCATTGGCCATCTGCGCTAACCTCCGGGTAATAAAAATCCATTCTGCGCGCAGGCAGTAGAATATTATTGCTTTGCAGTTGCAGCATGCTATTCTCTGTCACGCTGACAAGGGTGGAATCATGCTCGACAACATGCCGCGCGGAACGATCTGCATCGAAGATATTGAAATCGGCATGACCCGGTCTTTGACAAAGCTGGTAAGTGACCGTGACATAACGCTTTTTGCCGAGGTCAGCACCGATCACAACCCTGTGCATCTGGATGATGACTACGCGCAGGACACCATCTTTCAGGGCCGCATCGCCCATGGAATGCTGACCGCCAGCCTGATTTCCGCCGTGATCGGCGAACAGCTGCCCGGCCACGGCACCGTTTATCTGGGCCAATCGCTCAAGTTCATGGCCCCCGTCCGCCCCGGCGATATGGTCGCCGCCCATGTCACCGTCACTGCAATTGACCATGCGCGCCGTCGTGTCACCCTTGAAACCCACTGCGCCGTGGGCGATACCGTTGTGCTGAAGGGGGAGGCGCTTGTGCTGGCGCCAAGCCGCAAGTTCGACTGACGGGGTGGCCCGTCACACCGGGGCCGCATGAAGATTTACCAGCATTGGCAAGGGCTTGGGGCTGACGGGCGCGGTGCATCCGTGGCGCTTGGCAACTTTGATGGCGTGCATCTGGGCCACCAGTCCGTCATTGATCTGGCGCGTGGCGCCGCCCCCTTGGGCATCGTCACGTTTGAACCCCACCCGCGCGAATACTTTCGCCCCGGCACCCCCTTCCGCCTGATGAACGCCGAAGCCCGCGCCAATCAACTCGCCGCCCTTGGCGTGCAGCATCTGTATGAACTGCCCTTCGACGCAACCCTTGCCGGCCAGTCGCCGCAGGCCTTTGTCTCCGAGGTTTTGGCCCAGGGCCTTGGCATTTCGCATGTTGTTGTTGGGGCCGATTTCTGCTTTGGCAAAGGCCGCGCAGGCACTGCCCATGATCTGCAAACCCTTGGCAATACAGAAGGTTTCCGTACCACCATTGCGCCCCTGATGCACGCGGATGGCGTGGAAATCTCATCCACCGCCATCCGCACTGCCCTGTCCGAAGGCCGCCCCCGCGATGCTGCGGCCATGCTCGGCCACTGGCACCGTATCGAAGGCCCGGTCATCCATGGCGAAAAGCGCGGCCGCGAGTTGGGCTATCCAACTGCCAACATGGGCGTTGCGGGCCTGCACCTGCCGCGCCTTGGCGTATATGCCGTGCTGGCCGATGTGCTGACCGGCCCCCAAAAGGGGCGCTACATGGGTGCGGCCAGCCTTGGCGTGCGCCCGATGTTTGGCGTGAACACACCCAACCTTGAAACCTATCTGCTTGATTTCAAGGGTGATCTTTATGACCAGCACCTGTCCATCGCCTTTGTGGAATACCTGCGCCCCGAGTTGAAGTTTGATGGCCTGCCCGCGCTGATCACCCAGATGGCCGCCGATACCGACCGCGCCCGCAGCATTCTGGCGGCGCTGTAGATGCGCCCCCGGTTCTGGGAAACCACCCCGCTGACCAAGCTGACCCCCCAGGAATGGGAGGCGCTGTGCGACGGTTGCGGCAAGTGCTGCCTGAACAAGCTTGAATTTGAAGACACGGGCGAGGTTGCCTTTACCCGTGTGGCCTGCCGCCTGCTGGATGGCGAAACCTGCCAGTGCAGCAACTATGCCAACCGCAAGCAGTTCGTGCCCGAATGTGTGGTGCTAACGCCGAAAACCCTGCCAAAAGTGGCATATTGGCTGCCCCGCACCTGCGCATACCGCCTGCTGCACGAAGGCAAACCGCTGGAGGATTGGCACCCCTTGGTGTCAGGCAACCCGCATTCGGTGCATGAGGCGGGCATGTCGGTCAAGGGCTGGACGATCCCGGAGTTTGAGGTGGATGAGGATGATTGGGAAGATCACATCATCGACGAGGTGCCATAGAACGCCGAAATCGCGGCGCTGACCTGCGTGGCGTGGGTCAGGGGCAACATGTGCCCCGCCCCATCAATCACCCGGCGCGATGCTTGCGGCAGGCGGCGTTCCAGTTCGGTCTGGATTACCGCCATCACCCCCGGCGATTGCGCCCCTTCCAGCAGCAGCACAGGAATTCCCAGCGATTCCAGCCGCATATAACCCAGCATACCGCCTGCGTCCACGTACAACACAGGGGCCGTGGCGGTGATGATCGGCATCCTTGCAGCCAGGGCCTTTTGCACCTTTTCCGGCAATGCCGCAAAATCCCCGCCAGACCAGTACGCGTTGAACGCAGCCGCCGCGGCCATCATGTCACCCGCGCGCATGGCCATGGCCGCCGGTTCAAACTCGGCCTGATGTTGCGCATAGGCGCTGGCATTGCTGGCGCGGGCCGCGCAGAACAGCACGGGTTCGATCAGCGTCAGGCTGCGCAGCAACTCTGGCCGCTCTAACGCCACTCGCAGTGCAATGGTTGCGCCCAGCGAATGGCCGATCAGGTCAACCTCCCCCTCGGCTTCGCACAGCGCAATCACATCGCGCGTGCAATCGCCGTGATAGTCCCCCTGACCATCCCACAGGGGCAGGCTGCCATGGCCACGCAGATCGGGGGCGATTACCGTCCAGTCAGGCCGGGCAAGGGCGGCAAACATGCCACCATGGCCCTGCGCGCAATGCAACGCGACGATGCG
>JBJOQW010000054.1:0-52233 GCA_046049665.1 Pseudomonadota bacterium
ACTGAGGTAAAGCCGCAGTCCACGGCGGTGCGGCACACATCCAGCCCATCGCCATGGTCCAGATGCGCCACCACCGGCACCCCCGCCCTTTCAGCCAGATTTACAAACATCGCCCCCATCAAGTGCAATGGCATATGCGCCCGTGCCCCCGGCCCCGCCTGCAAGATCACGGGTGCGCCCTCGGCCTCGGCGGCCTGCACATAGGCGCGCGCATCTTCCCAGCCCTGCACCACAAAGCCAGCCACCGCCCGGCCATCACGCAGGGCGGGCAAAAGCACCTCTGACAGCGTTGCGCGGGTCATTTGAACTTGGCGATCATGTCCTTGATCCCCGGAATGGTGTCGATCTGATAGGCATGGCTTGGCTGGAAATACTGCACGAGTGACCGCTGCGATTGCCCCGCAAGGATGGTGAAGTAATACATCTCATATCCCGGCAGCACGCAGCAGGGATGATAGCCCTTGTCTAGCGCAATGGTTGATCCGTCAACGATGTGATAGGCATCACCGGGTTTGCCATCCTCGCGTTGCAGCATCTGCACGCCCGACCCATGGGGCGGGTTGAAACGGAAGTTATACGCCTCATCGTGGCGTGTCTCCAGCGGCAGGCGATCCGTATCATGCTTGTGGCTGGGAAAGCCTGACCAGCCACCCGCGCCTACGGTATAAAGCTCGCTCACCAGCAGGCGGCCCACACGGCCATGGTATTTCGTGCCAAGGATGTGCTTGATCTTACGATGGGTTTTTGTGTCATCTGACCCATACTGGATGGGGTCAATGTCACTGGCGCGGATGGCGAATGGCGCGAGCACCTGATCAAAGCGCGCACCGGCCACAAACACCTCGGCATCGGTGCGGGCTGTGATGGTGGCTGGCAGGCCGGTGGGCACGTAAACGCCTTCGGGTTCACCATCCCACACGTTCAGGCGGCGCTGGCCGATGGCGATATAGGTTTCTGTCCCCACGGCCACATCGACCGTGCCCGTGGCCGGCACCACGCAGGTTTCGTAGCCCGGCACCTGCGAGCTAAAGCTTTCGCCCGCGCGCAGTTTGACAATGTTGAAATAGACCAGCGGCACCGCCGGGTGATCAGCCCCGATGATCGGCTGATTTGCATTATCATATGGTGCGATGTGCATGCCCTAACCCCGTTCCGCCATGAATGCCGCCAATTCTGCCGCCGTGGGCGATGCGGGCGCGCAGCCCACACCTGCCACGATGATCGCCGCCGTTGCCGCCCCGCGCCGCACGGCCGCCTCCAGCCCCGCACCTGCACCAAGGGCCGCCAACAGGCCGCCCATGAACCCGTCCCCTGCCCCCATCGGCTTTTGCGCCTGCACCGGGAAAATCCCGCTGGCAAAGCCGAAGTCGGGGGTAAAGGTCGTGCAGCCTTTCGCACCTTCCTTGTAGACCGTAAACAGCGCGCCATCCTGCGCCAGTTGCCGCGCAAAGGCCCGGCCGTCGGGGGCCATCAGCGCGAATTCCTCATCATTGCCGATCACGATGTCTGCCGCTTGGGCAAAGGCACGGCTTTCGCGCGCGGCCTCGGCCTGATCGGCCCATGCCTGCGGGCGGTAGTCAACATCCAGCACCACCAATGCACCTTCAGCCTTGGCCCTGCGCAACGCCAGCCATGTCGCATGCCGCGAAGGTTCGGCAGAAAGCGCAGTGCCGGTCACAACCAACGCTGACATGGCCTTGAAATCCACCGCACTTATCTGCGCCTCTGATAGCTGCAAATCCGCCGCGCCATTGCGGTAAAGCGCGACCTGGCAATTTTCTGCCCGCGTTTCCGTGACGGCCAGCGCATTGCGCGCCATGCCCCCCACGCGGGCCACATGCGCCACATCCACCCCGAACTCTGCCAGCCGCGCCATGCAGAACCGCCCCACGGTATCATCCGCCACCGCACTGATCAGCGCAGCCCTGGCCCCCTGCCGCGCCAAAGCCACAGCAATATTTCCTGCAGACCCGCCTATCGTTGCCATGAAATGCGTGGCATCTTCCGCCCGCGTGCCGGGTGGATCGGCATACAGGTCCATCCCCACGCGGCCCAGCACGGCAAACCGGTTCAACACCATCCGTTCCCATAGCCGCCGCATTATATCCCCATTGCGTTCATTCGCGCCGCAGGATACAAGTTTTGCAATCGGTTGCAAATGGTTTCACGAACATGCAAGAGATCGGCATAGGCATCATCGGCGGCGGCTATATGGGCAAGGCGCATTCCGTGGCCATGGCGGCTGTGGGGGCCGTGTTCAACACCACCCTGCGCCCAAGGCTTGAGATGATCTGCGCCACCTCCGCGGCATCGGCTGAAGCCTATCGCGCGGCCTACGGCTTTGCCCGCGCCACGGCTGATTGGCGCGTTCTGGTGGCCGATCCGCGCGTTGAGGCCGTGGTCATTGCCAGCCCGCAGGAAACCCACCGCGAGATTGCTTTGGCGGCATTTGCCCTTGGCAAGCCGGTGTTCTGCGAAAAGCCATTGGGGGCTGATCTGGCCGACAGCAGGGCGATGGTTCAGGCAGCCGAAGGCAGCGGCTGCATCAACATGGTGGGCTTCAACTATATCCGCACTCCTGCCAGCCAATATGCCCGTGCCCTTGTGGCGGCGGGTGAGATTGGCACCGTCACATGGTTTCGCGGCGAACATACCGAGGATTTCGCGGCTGATCCCGCAGCCCCTGCCCATTGGCGCCATCAGGGCCGCGCGAATGGCACGATGGGCGATCTGGCCCCGCATATGATCAACGCGGCCTTGGCCCTGATCGGCCCGATTGCGCGGCTGTCGGCAGATACCGGCACGGTCTATGCTACGCGCCCGTCACCCGCAGGCCCAGTGCCTGTGACGAACGATGACATCGGCCAGTTCATGTGCCGCTTTGCCAATGGCGCGATGGGGCATCTGTCCTTCAGCCGGGTCAGCACGGGCCGCAAGATGGGCTATGCCTATGAAATCGTGGGCACAACCGGCGCTATTCGTTTTGACCAAGAGGATCAGAATGCCCTGTGGCTGTACCGTGCCGGCGACCCGCCAGCCGAGCGGGGTTTCCGCAAGATCCTGACCGGCCCCGATCACCCTGATTACCTGCCCTTCTGCCAGGGCCCCGGCCATGGCACGGGCTATCAGGACCAGATCATCATCGAGGCGCGCGATTTTCTGCAGGCCATCGCCACCAAAACCAACATCTGGCCCACGTTCCGAGACGGGATGGAGGTGAACCGCATCATTGATGCGGCGCATGCTTCGGCCGCCGCAGGCACCTGGGTTGAACTGTAAAGGAACCATCATGATCCGTATCGGCAATGCGCCCTGCAGCTGGGGTGTGGAATGGGCAGACGACCCGCGCAACCCGACATGGCAGCAGGTGCTGTCTGATTGTGCGGCAGCGGGCTACAAGGGCATCGAACTTGGCCCCATCGGCTTTATGCCCGAAGACCCGGCTGTTCTGGCCGATGGGCTGGCGCAGCATGACCTGACGCTGATCGGCGGCGTTGTCTTCCGCCCGTTCCACGACCCCGCCGCATGGGATGAGGTTTGGGATGCATCCATGCGCACCTGCAAATCGCTTGTCTCGCATGGGGCCAAGCACCTTGTGCTGATTGACAGCATCAGCCCGCGCCGCGCGCCAACTGCAGGCCGCGCGTCCGAGGCGGAACAGATGGGTGCCGATGAATGGCGTGGTTTCGTCGACCGTTTCCGCAAGGTCTGCCAGCTTGGCGCTGATCACGGGCTGACCGTGGGCATTCACGCCCACGCCGCCGGATTTGTGGATTTCGAACCAGAACTGGAACGTTTGCTGGGTGATATCGACGAATCCTTGCTGAAAATCTGCTTTGATACCGGGCACCATTCCTATGCCGGTTATGATCCCGTCGCCTTCATGCGCCGTCATATTGGCCGCATCAGCTATATGCACTTCAAGGACATTGATCCCGTGGTCAAAGCCCGCGCCGTGGCCAACCGCACCGGGTTTTATGATGCCTGCGCACAAGGCATTTTCTGCAACCTGGGCAAGGGTGACGTGGATTTTGCATCCGTCCGGCAAGTGCTGCTGGACGCAGGTTTCACAGGCTGGTGCACAGTAGAGCAAGACTGCGATCCGGCAGGGCCGACCTCGCCTGTCGATGATGCCCGGGCCAACCGCACCTACCTGCAATCCATCGGTTTCTAAGGGGAACGCAAATGAAAAAGCTGAACTGGGGCATGATCGGTGGCGGCAAGGGCAGCCAGATTGGCCCGGCACACCGCATCGCCGCGGGCCTTGATGGCCATTTCAACCTTGTCGCAGGTGCCCTGGACCATGACCCCGCTGCAGGCCGCGCTTTTGGCGTTGAACTTGGCATGGCGGCGGATCGCAGCTATGGCGACTGGCGCGAAATGCTGGCGGGTGAAGCGGGCCGCGCTGACCGCGTTGATCTGGTCACCGTCGCCACGCCGAACAGCACGCATTATGAAATCGCCAAAGCGTTTCTGCAGGCGGGCATTCATGTGCTGTGCGAAAAGCCCATGACGGTAACCGAGGCCGAGGCACAGGATCTGGTCGATACGGCCCGCGCCACCGGCACGATCTGCGCCGTGAACTATGGCTACACCGGCTATGCCCTTGTGCGCCACATGCGCGCCATGGTCGCGCGCGGCGATCTTGGAAAGGTGCGCCTTGTGGTGGCGGAATTTGCCCACGGTCACCACGCCAATGCCGCCGATGCCGATAACCCCCGCGTGCGCTGGCGTTATGACCCGGCACAGGCGGGCGTTTCAGCGCAATTCGCCGATTGCGGCATTCACGCGCTGCATATGGCGAGCTTTGTGACCGGGCAGGAGGTTGCCAAACTGTCTGCCGATTTCGCATCCTGCCTGCCTGTGCGCACGCTTGAAGATGACGCAATGGTCAACTTCCGCATGGATGGCGGGGCTGTGGGGCGGCTCTGGACCTCATCCGTGGCGATCGGCCGCCAGCATGGCCTGACCATTCAGGTCTTTGGTGAAACCGGTGGTTTGCGTTGGGCGCAGGAACAGCCGAACCAGCTGCATTATATGCCGCTTGGCGGACGCGCCACGATCATCGAACGCGGCGAAGGCAACCTGTCACCCGAGGCAGACCGCGCATCCCGCGTCACCGTCGGCCACGCCGAAGGCATGCCACTGGCATTCGGCAACATCTACCGCGACATCGCCGAAAGCCTGTTTGCAGCACAGGAAGGCCGCAAGCCAGACCCTGCCATCACCCTGTTCCCCACCGCAACCGATGGCATGCGGTCGATCAGTGCAATCCATGCCGCCGTCGCCTCGGCCAAGGCCGATGGCGCATGGGTGGACGCGCGGCCGCTATCGCTGCGCTAGGGCCCGCAGCGTTCCCCGCTCGACCACGTGGCAGGGAAAGGTCAGTGCCTGTGGTCCGGCGGACGGGTTATCAAACTGTGCCTCCATCAACGCGATGGAGGCATCTACAATGGCCGCAAAAGGCTGGTGAATGGTGGTCAGCGCGATATTCGACCAGGACGCCATCGCCATGTCATTCAGCCCGATAATGCCCACATCGCCCGGCACGGTCAGCCCGGCATCGGCCACCGCCGCCATCGCCCCGATTGACAGCACGTCATCCGCACAGAAATAGGCCTCGGCCCGGTCCTGCAGCGCCACAGCCATTGCTTCCCGCCCTGCCGCATGTTTGTAGGCCCCCGCGTAATGCACCGCGCAATTGCCCGAAACGGCCCTGAACCCCGCCAGACGATCCTGGGTGGTAGATGCCGTTTCCGGCCCGCCGATAAACCCCAACCGCCGATAACCCCGCGCCAGCAGCGCCTCGGCCGCCATCCGCCCTGCCGCCACGTTGTCTATGCCCACCACATGCACATCCGGCGCCACTGTCGCCCGCCCGAAAGCATGCACAACCGGCACGCCTGCCGCGCGGAAGGCCGCGGCAAAGCCATCTGGCAAATGCGATGAGGCGATGACCACCCCATCCACCGCATATTGCTGCAAGGTCTGCAAGGATCGCGCCGGATCAACCTCATCCGACAGGTTCACCAGCAGGGGCCGCAGGCCCGCCTCTTGCAGCCTCCGCGTAAACAGGTCGAAAATCTCAAGGAAAACCGGATTGTGAAAGTTGTTCGACACCAACCCCACCATCCGCGTGCGCCGCGTCATCAACCCGCGCGCCAGCATGTTCGGACGATAGCCCAGTGCGTTGGCCGCAGCCTCGACCCGGGCGCGCATCCGGGGCGAAACCGAGGCTCCGTCGGTAAATGTGCGTGACACAGCCGCACGGGAAACACCCGCCGCAAGAGCCACATCTTTCAGCGTCACAGGCATCTGGCACCATTCATCAACACGCCTTGCAGACTTGTCACGTCTTGGCCTGCCCGGTCAACGGGCCTGATCCCTACCCAACCAACGCAACACGGCGCAGCCAAAGTTGCGGATAACGCCACCCCACAGGAAAGTTGGTTGGCAATCTGTGAACAGTCGCTTATCCACCGATGGTAGCAAGGGTATGCTGGGCAACACGGCCCGCATTCTACTTGACCGCCTGATCGCCTTGACACGATGGACAACCGGCACATGAACACCGCGCCTCAGACCAGTGCTCCACAGGACAACGATGATGACATCAACCTGCTAGAGCTTTTGCGCAACATCTGGGCGGGTCGTTGGACCGTGGTTCTGTGCGTGGTTCTTGGTGGGCTTTTCGGTGTATTCTATGTGCTGCAAAGCAAACCCATGTATCGCAGTGACTCGCTTTTGCAGATTGAAAAGCGGGCCACATCCTTGGCCGTGCCCGAGGCGATGCAAGACCTGCTTGGCGGCGATGGCGGCTCTCCGGTTGAGACGGAACTAGAGATCATCCGGTCGCGACTGGTCCTTGGCGAGGCCGTGCGCGAACTGAACCTTGAGATTGTGGCGCAGCCGAAAGAGTTGCCGCTGGTCGGGCGCATACCGGCCCGGCTAAAGCTGCCTGATCCTGGATTTGACTTTCTGTCAGCCTATCGCTGGGGAAACGAACGCATCAGCGTAGCATCGCTTGAGGTACCAGAGCACTGGCTTGTCGCACGTCGGCCCGATTATGGCGCGAATGGCATCACCCTCACGATCACCGGGCCTGCAACCTTTGACGTGAAACTGCCCGATCAAAGCATCCATAGCGGCACGGTACGCCAAAGGCTGCGGGTCAATGCCGCCGAATTTTCAATTCTGGTGGATGAACTGTCAGGGCCAACGGGCCGCGAATTCTCGTTGCATCGCCTGACCTTGGAGATGGCAATCAGCGAACTGAAAAAGAACCTTGCCGCATCGGAGTCTACCCGCAATTCTTCAATGCTGCGTCTGTCGCTGCTGGACCCTGACCCGACACAGTCCGAACGCGTGCTGGATGCCGTAGCGCAGGCTTATGTGAACCAGAATCTTGCCCGCAGCGCAGCCGAGGCCGACAGCAGCCTGCGGTTTATCGAAGAACAACTGCCGATCACCCAGGCCGAAGTGAACGAAGCACAAGTGGCGCTGAATGATTACCGCGAACAGGAACGTTCGGTGGATGTGGAATATGAAACGCTCAGCTTGCTGCAACAAGCCACTGAAATTGAATCCCGCCTGACAGAACTGCGACTGGAAGAAGAAAGCATCCGCCAGAAATACACAATCAACCACCCGCGCTATCAGGTCTTGCTTGAAAACCGCAAGTCGCTGGAAGACCTGCTTGCAGCCACACAAGGCCAAAGCGCGAACCTGCCAGAGACGCAGAAGGTGATCTTCAACCTGACCCGTGATCTGGAGGTTGCCCAAGAGGCCTATCTGCAACTGGTCAACCGGGCGCAGGAACTGCGGGTGCTGAAGGCGTCGACAATCGGGTCGGCCCGCATTGTTGATACGGCTTACTCTGATGGCGTGAAGGTCAGCCCCCGGTCGATGACCGCGCTTGCAGGGTTCTTGTTTGTCAGCGGCTTGTTCGGCGTGGCGATCGTGTTATTCCGCCGTTGGAGTTTCAAGGGTGTGCGCGGTGCCAAAGACCTGGAGGACAAGGGCATCGCCGTATTCGGCACGCTGAATTTTGTGCCCCAGGCTGCAAAGAACCGGTCAGTCAAGGGTCCGCTGGGTATTCACGTCCTGTCATACCCTGATGATCTGTTGGCCGAAAGCCTGCGGTCATTGCGCACATCGCTGCACTTCGGGATGATCGATGCCAAGATGAATATCGTGCAGCTTACCTCGGCACGCCCCAGTGACGGCAAAAGCTTTGTCTCCACCAACCTGAGCGTGATTCTGGCACAGTCGGGCATGAAGGTCTGCCTTGTGGACAGCGACCTGCGCCGGGGCTATCTGTGCCGCTACTTCGGCAAAACCCGCGAAACCCCTGGCCTGTCAGACATCCTGTCGCAGCAGAAGACCATTGATGAGGTCATTCTGCCTGGGCCAGTTGATGGCATGTCAGTTATCCTGACGGGCCGCTACCCGCCAAATCCTTCCGAACTTTTGATGCGGAAGGATTTTGAAACACTGCTGGGCGAACTGAACAGCCGCTTTGACATTGTCGTTATCGACTCTGCCCCGGTTCTGGCTGTCACCGACCCCGCGATCATCGGGCGCTATGCAGGGGCTACCGTGCTGGTCGTGCGACACATCGAATCGGATATGAATGAAATTGCGGCGGCGCAACAGGCCCTGATGGCGGCAGGCGTCAAGCTAAGCGGTGGTGTGCTGAACCAGTACAAGCCGGAACTTGGCAAAAAGTTCGGCGGCGCGCAGCACTACAACTATCGTTACAGTTACAAAAGCGAAAGCTAGCGCATGCCAAGACGCAGGTGGAAATCTTTTCTGCCTGCGTGTTGATCACGCATCGGCCAGTGCACCGCGAAGTGTGCCCTATTTGGCCAGACGAGATGCTCGGTGCAACTTAGCCCTTGCCAGCCCGTGTTTCTAAGGGTTCACATGGCATGACGACAGGGGACGCCACCCGCTTTACGCCGCATCGGGCGGGTGTGCAAATTGATCCAGGTGCAACAGAAGGCGGCGGGCATACCCCATGACGGACATCGCGTTTCACCTGAACGGAACGCCGGTCACCCTTGTGGCCACATCCCCGACAACCACGCTTCTGGATTGGCTGCGCGACCATCGCGGGCTTTGCGGCACCAAGGAAGGCTGTAATGAAGGCGATTGCGGCGCCTGCACGGTGATGGTGACGGACGCGGGCGGCAGCCGTGCGCTGAACGCCTGCATCCTGTTCCTGCCGCAACTGGCAGGCAAGGCCGTGCGCACGGTGGAAGGCATTGCCGGGCCGGATGGCACGTTGCACCCGGTACAGGCCGCCATGGTAAGCCATCACGGTTCGCAATGCGGCTTCTGCACACCGGGGTTTGTGGTCAGCATGGCAGTGGGCCACCTGAATGGCGCAACAGACCATGATGATGTGCTGGCGGGCAATCTGTGCCGCTGCACGGGCTATGCGCCCATCATCCGCGCGGCAGAGGCGGCGGAAAGCAAGGCTGTGCCAGACTGGATGAAAACTGATGCCGCCATTTTTGGTCCAAAAGTATCCTCGGGTGGGTCCGGGAGGGCAGACGGCCCTCCCGGCGCTTTCCACCCGCGCGACAGCGATGAATTGGCCGACTGGTATCTGGCCAACCCCGATGCCACGCTGATTGCCGGGGCCACGGATGTGGGCCTGTGGGTGACCAAACAGTTCCGCGATCTGGGGAAAGTGGCGTTTCTGGGCGGCGTGACAGACCTGAAAGGCATCGAACGGCGGGGCGGGCAGTTGCATGTGGGCGCCGGCGTCACGATCACGGCGCTGCTGGACGCGGTGGCCCCCCTGCACCCATCCTTTGCCGAACTGCTGCGGCGCTACGGCGCGCTGCAGGTGCGCAACGCGGCCACCATCGGCGGCAACATCGCCAACGGCTCACCCATCGGCGATGGCCCACCGGCGCTGATCGCCCTTGGGGCGACGCTGCACTTGCGACGCGGGGATGACATGCGCGCGATCCCGCTGGAAGATTTCTTTCTAGATTATCGCAAGCAGGATCGTCGCCCCGGCGAATTCGTGGCGGGGGTGTCTTTTGCCGACCACGCGCCGGGGTTGCGATGCTACAAACTGTCGAAACGCTTTGATGATGACATCTCGGCAGTCTGCGGCTGCATCAATCTGACGCTGGATGGCGGCGTCGCGCAAAGCGCGCGTATTGCCTTTGGCGGCATGGCGGGCACGCCAAAGCGCGCAAGGGCGGCAGAGGCGGCGCTGGTGGGCCAACCCTTTGGCCTTGCGGGCATGACCATGGCGGCAGAGGCGCTGGCCGGGGAATTTGCGCCCCTGTCGGATATGCGGGCCAGTGCCGCCTATCGCCTGAAGGCCGCGCAAAACATGCTGATCCGCTATGCGCATGATCTGGCGGGGGACGCGGTGTCGGTGCTGGGGGTGCAGCCATGACGATGGGACGTGCTCTGCCCCATGACAGCGGCCCTTTGCACGTGACGGGCACTGCGCGCTACGTGGATGATATTCCCCTGCCCGCTGGCGCCCTGCATCTGGCCTTTGCCACATCGACCATCGCGTATGGTGACATCACCGGCATTGATACCACCGCCGCCCTCGCACTGCCCGGGGTGGTGGCCGTGCATACCGCCGCCAGCCTTGATCCGATGCCCGACTGCTCGCCATCCGCGCATGATGAACCGTTGCTGGCTGTGGGAACGGTGCATTACGTAGGCCAGCCCGTTGCGCTGATCGTGGCCGACAGCCACCTGACAGCACGCGCAGCGGCGCGGTTGGTGAAGGTTGATTATGCCGAGCGCCCTGCCCTGCTGACAGTGGATGATGCGCTGGCGGCTGACAGCCGGTTCGAGAAAGGCCCGATCATCTGGGCGCGCGGCGATGCAGGCAGGGCCATTGCGGGTGCCAGCCATGTGGTGGAAGGGTCCATCGACATTGGCGGGCAAGAGCATTTCTACCTTGAAGGGCAGGTCGCGGCGGCCGTGCCGCAGGAAGACGGAATGCTGGTGCATTCCTCGACGCAGCATCCGACGGAAGTGCAGCACAAGGTGGCGCATGCGCTGCACCTGCCGATGAGTGCGGTGCGCGTGGAAGTGCGGCGGATGGGCGGGGGCTTTGGTGGCAAGGAAAGCCAGGGCAATGCTTTGGCGATTGCCTGTGCAGTGGTGGCCAGCCAGACCGGGCGGGCGGTCAAGATGCGCTATGACCGGGATGATGATTTCATCATCACGGGCAAGCGGCATGATTGCCGCATCAGCTACAGGGCGGGCGTGGACGCAGAAGGGCGCGTGCTGGGGCTGGAGTTCACGCATCTGTTCCGCTGCGGCTGGTCGCAGGATTTAAGCTTGCCCGTAGCAGACCGGGCCATGCTGCATGCGGACAACTGCTATCACCTGCCGGCGATCCGGATCGAAAGCCACCGGCTGCGCACCAATACGCAAAGTGCAACGGCCTTCCGGGGCTTTGGCGGGCCGCAGGGCATGCTGGGGATCGAGCGGGTGATGGATCATGTAGCGCATGATCTGGGGCTTGATCCCATGGCGGTGCGGCGCACGAACTTCTACGCTGGGCACGATGGGGGCCACGATTTTTCGTCGAAAAATCGGGTTGCGCAAACCACGCATTACGGCATGCCGGTGACGGATTTCGTGGGCCATGCGCTGGTGGCCGAACTGGAACGCACGTCAGATTTTCAGGCGCGGCGGGCGGCGATTGCAGACTGGAATGCGCAAAGCCCGATCCTGAAGCGCGGCATTGCGCTGACGCCGGTGAAGTTCGGCATTTCCTTCACGCTGACATGGCTCAATCAGGCGGGGGCCCTTGTTCACGTCTATCAGGACGGCAGCATCCATTTGAACCATGGTGGCACGGAAATGGGCCAGGGCCTGTTTCAAAAGGTGGCACAAGTGGCGGCGGGGGTGTTTGGCGTGGATACCTCGGTCATCAAGATCACCGCAACGGATACGGGCAAGGTGCCGAACACATCGGCCACGGCGGCATCGTCTGGGTCTGATTTGAACGGCATGGCGGCCAAACAGGCCTGCGAGACGATCAGGGCACGCATGGCGGCCTTCATTGCGGAAAAGCATCAGGTCAAGCCCGACCGCGTGCGCTTTGTCGATGGCACGGTGCGCGTGGCGGGTGAGGTGTACGGCTTTGCGCAAGTGGCGGCATGGGCCTATCAGGCGCGGGTGTCGCTGTCCTCGACCGGGTTTTACGCCACGCCGAAAATCACTTGGGACAGGGTCCGCGGGCAAGGGCGGCCGTTCTTTTACTTTGCCTATGGCGCGGCGGTGACCGAGGTGGTGATTGACACGCTGACAGGCGAAAACCGCATTCTGCGGGCCGATGTGCTGCATGATACGGGCAGCAGCCTGAACCCGGCCTTGGATATCGGCCAGATCGAGGGGGCCTATGTGCAAGGCGCGGGCTGGCTGACAACGGAAGAGCTGGTCTGGGACGGCAAGGGGCGGCTGAGCACGCATGCGCCGAGCACCTACAAGATCCCGGCCTGTTCGGACCGGCCTGATCTGTTCAACGTGGCGCTGTGGGGCCAACCGAATGGCGAGGATGCCGTGGGCAAATCAAAAGCGGTGGGAGAGCCGCCCTTCATGCTGGGCATTTCGGCACTGATGGCGCTAAGTAATGCCGTGGCGGCCTGCGGCGATGGACGGGTCTACCCGGCGCTTGATGCACCTGCGACGGCGGAACGGGTATTGTGGGCCGTGGAAAGGGTGCAGGGCCGCGGAAAATTTTCGGATGGAAATTTTTCGGGTGCAGGGGACCGGCGTGTTTGACCTGGCAGCACTGGCATCGGCGATTGCGGCGCATGGCCCGGTGGCGCGGGTGGTGATTGCGGCGCATGATGGCAGCAGCCCGCGCGAGGTGGGGGCGGCGATGCTCGTCTGGGCCACGGGGCAGGACAGCACGATTGGTGGCGGCGCGCTGGAATGGGAAGCCCTGGCACAGGCGCGGGCCATGCTGGCGGGCGGTGCAGGGGGCCCGCGGCTTGACCGGCAGGCCTTGGGGCCAAAGCTGGGGCAGTGCTGTGGCGGGGCGGTCACCGTGCTGACCGAGGTCTATTCAGCGGAGCCGGAAGGCCCGGTCGTGGCGCGCAGTGTGGATGGGCGGGCAATGCCCTTGGCCGTGAAACGCATGTTGGCGCGGGCGCGGGGCGAAGGGGTGATGCCTTCACCCGTGCTGGTGCAAGGGTGGTTCGTGGAGCCTGTTGCCCAGCCGCAGCGCCATGTCTGGGTCTGGGGGGCCGGGCATGTGGGGCGGGCCGTTGTGGCGGTGCTGGCGCCGCTGCCCGGTGTGGCGGTCACATGGGTTGATGTGGATGCGACGCGGTTTCCGGACGTGGTGCCCGACGGTGTGCGGATCATCGCACACGGCGATGTGGCAGGCGCGGTGGCGGACGCGCCTTCAACGGCGGAACATCTGGTGATGACCTTTTCGCACGCGCTGGACCTTGATCTGTGCCACCGCCTGCTAGGGCATGGCTTTAGGCGGCTGGGGCTGATTGGCAGCGCCACGAAATGGGCGCGGTTCCGGTCGCGCCTTGCGGCCCTTGGCCATGCGCCACTGGCCATTGCACAAATTGATTGCCCGATTGGGAACCCGGCGCTTGGCAAGCATCCGCAGGCCATTGCCATCGGTGTGGCGGCGGGGTTTCTTGGGCAGGCGGCAATGAAGGGGATTATGGCGCATGGCTGAGGTTTTGCTGAGTGTTGAAGGCGTGACCAAGGCCTATCCGGGCGTGGTGGCCAACAGCGAGGTCAGCTTTGCGGTCGGGCCGGGCGAAATTCATGCGCTGCTGGGCGAAAATGGCGCGGGCAAATCGACGCTGGTCAAGATGATCTATGGCCTTGTGCGGCCCGATGCAGGGCGCATGCGCCTGCGGGGGGCGGACTATGCGCCTGCGCGGCCATCGGCGGCGCGGAATGCGGGCGTGGCGATGGTGTTTCAGCACTTCAGCCTGTTCGAGGCGCTGAACGTGGCCGAAAACGTGGCATTGGGGATGGAAAACCCGCCTGCGATGCGTGACCTTGCGGCACGGATTACCGAGGTAAGCACGGCCTATGGCCTGCCTTTGGACCCTGCGCGCCGGGTGGGGGACCTTTCGGCGGGGGAGCGGCAGCGGGTGGAGATCATCCGGTGCCTGCTGCAGGACCCGAAGCTATTGATCATGGATGAGCCGACAAGCGTGCTGACGCCGGGTGAGGTGGAGGTGCTGTTCCGCACGCTGCGCAAGCTGGCGACTGAGGGCACGGCGATCCTGTATATTTCACACAAGCTGGAAGAAATCCGCGCCCTGTGCGATGCGGCGACGATCCTGCGGCGGGGCAAGGTTGTGGCGACTTGCACCCCACGCGACGTGTCGGCGCGGGATATGGCGGAAATGATGGTGGGCACGGTGCTGAGCACGCCCGCGCGGCGTGATCATGCTTTGGGCGATGTGGCGCTGGAGGTGGCGGGGCTGTCTTTGGCATCACCCATTCCGTTCGGCATGGCGTTGAAGAACGTGAATTTGCGGGTGCGCGAGGGCGAGGTGCTGGGCATTGCCGGGGTGGCGGGCAATGGGCAGGACGAACTTTTGCTGGCACTGTCGGGCGAATTGCGCGCAGCACCGGGGGCCGTGCGGATTGGCGGGCAGGATGCAGGGCATCTGGGGCCGAATGCGCGGCGCAGGATGGGGCTGGTGGCGGCACCCGAAGAACGGCTGGGCCATGCGGCGGCACCGGACATGACATTGGTGGAAAACGCGCTGTTATCCGGCGATGTGCGGCAGGGCCTGTCAAAGCGCGGGTTCATTGACTGGGCGGCGGTGCAGGGTTTTGCGGCAAAGATCGTTGAGACGTTTGATGTGCGCACACCGGGCACGCATGTGGCAGCGCGCGCGCTGTCGGGCGGGAACTTGCAGAAATTCGTCATCGGGCGCGAGTTGTTGCAGGACCCCGGTGTGATCGTGATCAACCAGCCCACATGGGGGGTGGATGCGGCAGCGGCAGCGGCGATCCGGCAGGCGATCCTGGACCGGGCGGCGGCAGGGGCAGCGGTGGTGGTGATTTCGCAGGATCTGGACGAGTTGCTGGAAGTGGCGGGGAGTTTTGCGGCACTGAACGGGGGGCAGTTGACGGCGCCAAGGCCGGTTGAAGGGCTGACGGTGGATGAGATCGGCCTGATGATGGGGGGCGCGCATGCGGCGTGAGGGGGACCAATTTTCTTGCAGAAAGAAAATTGCAAATTCCTTGGAAGGAATTTGGGGAACAGGTTACGGCAGGCAGGACTTTGGGCAGGCGTCGCAGGGGGGCTGTCTGCCCCCCTCGTCACTGCGTTCCTCACCCCCCGAGGATATTTGGGCGACATTGAAAGGTGCTGCATGTTGAGGCTGGAACGGCGGCCATCGCCCTCACGGTTCTGGTCGGCGGCAACGCCGGTGCTGGCGGTTTTGCTGACGATGGTGGCGGGCGGCATCATGTTCTGGCTCTTGGGCAAGGACCCGTTCGTGGCGATACGGACGATCTTTTATGATCCGCTGTTTGACCCGGCCCTTGCCAGCTATTCGCGGCCACAACTGCTGGTGAAGGCTGGGCCCTTGATCCTGATTGCGATCGGGTTGTCGCTGGGGTTCCGGGCGGGGATCTGGAACATTGGGGCGGAGGGGCAGTACATCATGGGGGCGATCTGCGGGGCGGCGGTGGGGTTGGCGTTTTACCCGACCGAAAGCCGCCTGATTTTTCCGGCCATGGTGATTGCGGGGGCCTTGGGCGGCTGGGCCTGGGCGATGATCCCGGCCATTCTGAAAACACGTTTCAACACGAATGAAATCCTTGTGTCGTTGATGCTGGTCTATGTGGCGCAGAACATTCTGTCCTCCATGGCCCTGGGATTGCTCCGCAACCCGGATGGCGGGGGCTTTCCGGGCAGCCGGAATTTCCGCGATTATCCGGCGGCGGCAAACCCCGAACTGATCAGCGGGACGGGGATGCACTGGGGGGTGGTGGCGGCGTTCATGGCAGTGATTGCGGCCTATGTGCTGTTGCAACGGCATATGCTGGGGTTTCAGATCAAGCTGTCAGGGCAGGCACCGAAAGCCGCGCGCTTTGCGGGGGTAAACCCGGTGCGGTTGGTGGTGTTGTGTCTGGGGCTGTCAGGCTTGCTGGCCGGGCTTGCGGGGGTGTTCGAGGTGACGGGGCCAGCGGGGCAGATCAGCATTGATTTCAATGTGGGCTATGGGTTTACGGCGATTATCGTGGCCTTCCTTGGGCGGCTGAACCCGGTGGGAATATTGCTGGCGGGGCTGCTGATGGCGCTGACGTATATCGGTGGCGAGTTGGCGCAGTTCGGTCTGGGCCTGCCTGCGGCGGCGATACAGGCGTTTCAGGGGATGCTGCTGTTTTTCCTGCTGGGCGTGGATGTGCTGACGAATTTCCGGGTGCGGTTTGGCAGGGTGGTGGCGTGATGCCTGCACAGGTTCGGGACGTAGCAGTGATCGAGGTTGTCTTGGTTAGTGTTGCGACTCTTGTCCTGACCGCCGCAGGCTATGCATTCAGCTTGAGTTGGCCTTTATGGCTGATTTTGCTGCCATTGCTGGGGGTTACTCTCTTTTGGGAAGCTGCACTGATCCTTCTTCTGGCTGGCATAAAGCGCCTGATTTGGGGAAAGGCTGAGGAACCGGAGGCGGCAAGGGTTCCCAGCAGAAACCTGAAGCGCATATGGCTGTTTCCGATTCTTGGGCTGGCGGTTGGCGGAACCGCAGGTTTCATCCACTGGCTTGTTTGGACGTCTTGAGGGGAATAGCTGATGCTAGGCGGCATTGATCCATTTGTGCTGATTGCCTCGTTGATGGTCGCCTCGGTGCCCATCATGCTGGCGGCGATTGGCGAGTTGGTGGTGGAGCGTGCGGGGGTTTTGAACCTGGGCGTGGAAGGCATGATGATTGTGGGTGCCGTTTGCGGGTTTATTGCGGCGGTGGAGACAGGCAGCCCGCTGCTGGGCTTTCTGGGCGGCATGGCGGGGGCGGTGAGCCTGAGCCTGATCTTTGCGTTTCTGACGCAGGTGTTGCTGGCCAATCAGGTGGCTTGTGGGCTGGCGCTGACCTTGTTTGGCCTTGGCCTCGCGGCACTGCTGGGCCAGGGTTATGTGGGGATCAAGCCGCCTGCAACGGGGGCGATTGTCTGGGGGCTTGACTGGCTGGTGCCTGCCTCCATTGCGATCATTGCCGCCGTGTGGTGGGTACTGGCGCGCACGCGGGCGGGGTTGATTGTGCGGGCGGTGGGCGAAAGTGCGGATGCGGCACATGCGTTGGGGTACAAGGTGGTGCGCATCCGGGTGATGGCGATTGCGTTTGGCGGGGCGATGGCGGGCTTGGGCGGGGCGTACATCAGCCTTGTGCGGGTGCCGCAGTGGACGGATGGGATCACGGCGGGCGCGGGGTGGATTGCGCTGGCGATTGTGGTCTTTGCCAGTTGGCGGCCATGGCGCGTGCTGGTGGGAGCCTATCTTTTTGGCGGAATCACGGTTTTGCAGCTGAATCTGCAGGCAGCGGGGGTGCCCATTCCGGTGGAATACTTGTCCATGTCCCCATATCTGATAACCATCGCAGTGCTTGTCATCATGTCACGCGGGCGGGGCAGCCTTGCGGCACCCGCGGCACTGGGACAGACTTTTCACGCTTCACGCTGATGTGGGGCCAAACATGGGGCCAGCCACTGGCCTGACCGAAGGGGAGACGAACGCTATGCAACGCAGAACAGTATTGAAGGGTGGGGCCGCGATGGGCCTGACGCTGGCGGCAGGGATGCCAGCGATGGCGCAGGATGGGCCGCTGAAGGTGGGCTTCATCTATGTGGGGCCGATTGGTGATGGCGGCTGGACATTCCAGCACGATCAGGGCCGTCTGGCGGTGGAAGAGGCGTTTGGTGACAAGGTCGAGACGGTCTATCAGGAATCGGTGCCAGAGGGTGCGGATGCCGAGCGTGTGCTGACGCAGATGGCGCTGTCGGGCTGCGGGCTGATCTTTACGACCTCGTTTGGCTATATGGACCAGACGGTGGCGGTGGCGGAAAAGTTCCCGGACATCAAGTTTGAACATGCAACAGGCTACAAGCAGGCGGCGAATCTGGCGACCTATGATGCGCGGTTCTACGAAGGGCGCGCGGTGCTGGGCCATATCGCGGGCAAGATGACGAAGACGAACAAGATCGGCTACATCGCGTCTTTCCCGATTCCGGAAGTGATTCAGGGCATCAACAGCAGCTTCATGCATGCGCGCAAGGTGAACCCTGCGGTCGAGATGAGCGTGGTCTGGGCCTATACCTGGTTTGACCCGGCGAAAGAGGCGGATGCGGCCAAAGCGCTGATCGATCAGGGCGTGGACGTGATCATGCAGCACACGGATTCGACGGCACCGCTCGCGGAAGCTGCCAAGACGCCGGGCATCATCGGGTTCGGGCAGGCATCGGATATGGCGGCGTTCAAGCCAAGCCCACGTGTGACCTCGATCATCGACAACTGGGCACCGTATTATGTGAAGCGCGTGCAGGCGGTGCTGGATGGTACCTGGACGAGCGGCCACACATGGGGCGGCATGAAGGACGGCGAAGTGGTGATGGGCGAGATCACGGATGCGGTGCCGGCAGAGCTGAAGGCGGAAGCCGAAGGCATGATCGCGGCGATCACGGCGGGTACGTACCATCCGTTCACCGGGCCGATCAACAAGCAGGACGGGACGCCGTTCCTGGCGGAAGGCGAAGTGGCGACGGATGAGCAGCTGGTCACGATGAACTTCTACGTCGAAGGCATGACGGGCGAGATTCCAAGCTGATCTGATGGAGCGGGGGGCCTGCCCCCCGCACCCCCCGGAGTATTTGAACAAAGAGAAAGGGGCATAGTGGACTGTGCCCCTTTTGTCATGGAGGTGTTGGGTGGACGCGGATTTTCTGATCATCGGGGGCGGGATTGCGGGGGTGTCGGCGGCGGCAGAGCTTTCGGTGATGGGGTCGGTGCTGCTGTTGGAGCAGGAAGCGGTGCTTGCGCATCATGCCTCAAGCCGGTCAGCGGCCTTGTATGAGCCACATTACGGGGCGGCACCGGTGGTGGCGCTGAGCCTTTTGACGGGGCCGGTTCTGGCGGGGATTGCGGGGGTGCTACGCCCACGCGGCGTGATGATGGTGGGGCGGGCAGATCAGGCAAAGACGTTTGCGCAGGATGCGGATGACATGCAGTTGGCGCGCATGGCGGTGGAGGACGCGCTGGCGCGGGTGCCGGTGCTGAACCCTGATGTGGTGACGCTGGCGGCGTTTGCCGACCATGCGCAGGATATTGATACGGACCGTCTGCTGCAGCATTTCGCAAGGGTTGCGCGGGGCAACGGCGCGCAGATAATGCTGCGGGCGGGGGTGACGGGCATTGCGCGCGATGGGGCGGGATGGCGGGTGGCCAGCGCGCAGGGGGAGTTTTCTGCGCGGTTCGTGCTGAATGCGGCAGGGCCTTGGGCGGATGTCGTGGCGCAGATAGCGGGGGTCGGGCCCGTGGGCCTGCAGCCCTATCGGCGGTCAATGGCGCGGATCCCGGCACCGGGGGGGCATGATGTATCAGGTTGGCCGATGCTGTTTGGGCCGGGTGAGGACTGGTATGCCAAACCGGATGCGGGGGCGCTGATCGTCTCGCCTGCGGAAGAGCATCCCATGCCGCCACATGATGCTTTTGCGGATGATATCGTATTGGCCGAGGGGCTTGCGCGCTATGAGGCCATGGTCAGCGAACCTGTGACGCGGGTGTTGGCGAATTGGGCGGGTCTGCGGACATTCGCGCCAGACCGGGTGCCGGTCATCGGGCCGGATGCAGCGGAACAGGGGTTTCTGTGGCTGGCAGGGCAAGGTGGTTACGGGTTTCAGTCTTGCGCGGGGGCGGCGCGGCTGCTGGGTGATCTGGTTGCCGGTCGCGCGCCCGACATGGGGGCCGAAATGGCGGCGCGGCTATCACCGGCGCGGTTTCGCTGAAAGCGCCGCATGGCATAAAACGTGATGACGCCGCCCGGTGACAAGCACCTGGTTTCGGGCAAGATGGCGGCAGGTTTTCAGGGGCGATACATGCGGTATGTGCTTTTTCTGAGTCTGGCCTTGGCGCTTGCGGCCTGCGGTGGAGGCCGCCCCGAGATTACCCGCAGCGATGCGCAGGTGTCGGCGAATGTGGCCCCGGCGCGGTTTGGAGACTTTGATCCGCATGAATGGACGGGCCGCAGCCCAGGGCGCTATCCGGTGCATGGCAGTGATACCTCGCGGTTTCAGACGCAGGTCAACTGGGCCGAGGCGCGGGCGAACGGGGTGAACTTCGTGTTCATCAAGGCAACCGAAGGCGGTGATCTGCTGGACCCGGCCTTCCGCGATAACTGGCAGGCGGCGCGGGCGGCAGGGGTACGCACGGGGGCCTATCATTTCTGGTACCATTGCCGGGCGGGCATTGAACAGGCGCGCTGGTTCATCCGGCATGTGCCGCGCGCATCAGGCGCGCTGCCGCCGGTTCTGGATATTGAATGGACACCGTTTTCACCAAGCTGCACGCGGCGGCCGCCACAGGCGGAACTGCTGGCCGAGGCGCAGGTGTTTATCGACACGGTGGCGCGGCATTACGGGCAGGCGCCGATCATCTATGTCTCACCCGACATTTATGAGGACAGGCAGCTGTGGCGGCTGCGGGGGGTGGAATTCTGGCTGCGGTCGGTGGCGGGCACGCCTGCCGATGTTTATCCGGGGCAGGATTGGACGTTCTGGCAGTATAGCAGCACGGCGCGCATTCCCGGCATTGCGGGCAAGGCGGATGCGAATGTGTTCAACGGGTCTGAAGCAGATTGGGCGGCCTGGTTGACCGAGCGGGCGAGGTAACGAACCCACGGCGGAAGAACCTGTCCCTGCCTCATGTTCTTGAGGAGTTTTTGCGAATTGCCACACAAAACCGGCGGTTTTTGATTGGGATTGTTCAGCCGGCGCGGCGCCTGCGCCACCAGATGACCCACATTTTGACCCGACGCCGCGTGCGGATAAGCAGCGCAGACAAGGGCGCACGTAGGAAGGGCAGATCAACCGCCAGCAGCAAAAGACCGGCTGGCAGCATCCAGACGCCCAGCAAGGGCAGGAATGAAAACAGACCACCAATGATCAGCAAAATGGCAAGTGGCAGGCGGATCAGCAGCCGGCGATTGCCACGCAACGCACCCAGTGGGCCGCGCAAGGCCGGGATCAGGCGCGACAGTGCCTCGAACTGGCGGTGAAAGCGGCGGTCTCTGCGCGACATGAATATCTCCATCCAGTGGGATAGATGGCAATGAAGCGTGACGTCTTCAAGACAAGGTCCCGCTCACGGGGTGCCCTTGGGCACGCGGCTGACCATGGCCACGCCAATACCGGTCAGCGCCATGCCTGCCCAAGCAACGGGCGGCATCGCCTCGCCCAGCAGCGGCCATGCAAACAGGGCGGCAAGGGCGGGCACAAGGTAGAACAGGGCCGAGACGCGCGAAACCTCGCCCGCGCGGATCATGGCCAGCAGCAAGGACATGGCCAGCAGCGAATTGGCCAGCACCAGATAGGCCATGGCCGCCAGAAACTCGGGGTCCCATGTGATGGCCATGTCTTCCAGCAGCAGGGCAGCAGGCAGGCAAAAGGCGGTGCCGACGGCATATTGGATCAGATTGGCGGCCACCGGGTGGTGTGCAACGCCAAAGCGCTTTTCATACAGCGTGCCGGCGGTGATGCCGAACAGGGCGATGACGGTGCAGATCAGGCCAAAGGCGCTTTCAACCTGCACGGCACTGCGGCCAAGAATGACCGTGGCAGCACCGATCAGGCCAAGGGCAAGGCCAACCCAACCGCGCAGGCCGATCCGTTCGCCTACAAAACGCGGGGCGATCAGGGCGACAAGGATGGGCTGCAGGCACACGATGATGGCCACGCCACTGGCCGACACACCGGATTTGAAGGCAAGGTAGCACAGGCCGAAATAGACGACCTGAATCAGAAAGCCGACAATCGCGACATCCACAATACCCCGAAAGCCGGGAAACCGCGGGCGCATGACAAGGGCCACGGGCACCAGCAGCACCAGCACCAGCGCATAACGCAGGGCCAGCACCGTCAGCGGGGCGGCATGGCTGACGGCGATCTTGGCCACGGCAAACCCGGCAGACCAAAGGATCAGAAACACAACCGGGGCTGCAATCAGCCAAAGGGGGCGCGTGGGGGCCATGCCGCCTTGTCGCGCGTTGGCAGGGGTTTGAAAACCCCTGTCAGCCAGCAGACGCCACAGGCACCTCATCAAGGTCATGCCAGACATGCAGCCCCAGGGCATGGGCAAGGGCAACGTCCTGATCTGCGCCAGTCGATGCCCCTGCAAGGCGCAGCACCCCGTCACATTTGGCCAGCAACCGGTGCGCCGTGGGGTGCATGACGGCGCTGTAGGTTCCACTGCCCGGCGCGCCCCCGCCGGCACCACGCAGAATGGGCAGGGCCGCCCATTCACCGATCATGGGCACATGCCCCTTTTGAAAGATGGGCCAAGCGGCGGCCTCTAACCGGGCAAGGTTGGCGGCCATCTTGGCCGGGTCATCGCCGGTACCAGACCGGTAGGGCCCGGCAATCAGGATCATCATGGATGGGGTAGAGGGCAAGGTCATTTGCGTGCTTTCTGCTGTTATTGCACGAATTGCATTGCATAGCCTTCTGATTCGCGCAATATCGTGCATAATCGCGTAAAAACGGGAAATGTGATGCTGACACGACAACGCAAGGCGCTGCTGCAGGAAAGGCTGGCCCGGGATGGACGGCTGGTTGCAGCCGACCTTGCACGGGAATGGCAGCTGTCAGAAGACACGATCCGCCGCGATCTGCGCGATCTGGCGCAAGACGGGCTGCTGATGCGCGTGCATGGCGGGGCCTTGCCCGCCTCAACCACCCATGTGCCGATGGCGCAGAGAGCCGGCCTTCAAGGTGCTGACAAGGCGCGGCTGGCGCGGGCGGCGGCGGCGATGCTGCGGTCGGGGCAAGTGGTGATCCTTGATGGTGGCACAACGCATCTGGCCGTTGTGGCCGCTCTGCCCGCCGATCTGCGCTGCACGATTGTCACGCACAGCCCCAGCATTGCGGCCGCGTTGGAGCCATTTGCCGGGATCGAAGTGGTGCTGTTCGGGGGTAGGCTGTTCCGGCATTCCATGGTGGCCATGGGGGCGGCCACGGTGGCGGGCTATGCCAACCTGCGGGCCGATCTGTGCCTGCTGGGGGTGACGGGCGTGCATGCGGATACCGGCCTGACGACCGGCGATGCTGAGGAAGCGGCACTCAAGCAGCAGATGATGGCGGCAGCGGCGGAGACGGTGGTGCTGGCCACGCCTGACAAGCTGGCCACGACCAGCCCATGGGTGGTTGCGCCGCTCTTGCAGCTTTCGCGTATCGTTACCACAGGCGACAGGCCTGAGTGGCTACCGCAACCTGTGGAGCATATCCGCGCCTAGGTGGCGCTATCCATCCACCCGGATGCGGGCGTTTGATGGGTCAAACGGGCTGTCTTCGACCACCACGGCATCCCATTCGGCCCGCAGGATCTTGACCTTCAGCTTGGTGCCCACTGCTGCCAGATCGGGCCGCACATAGCCCATGCCGATCTGCTTGCCAAAGGCCACCGAATAGCCGCCCGAGGTCAGACGCCCCACCTTGACGCCATCCACCAGCAGCGCCTCTTTGCCCCATGGATCGGTGTCATCAGGCCCGTCAATCAGCACCGTCACGCATTTGGAACGGATGCCCGTGGCCAGCATGGCCTCTTTGCCCTGAAAATCCTTCGACAGGTCCACGAAACGGTCAAGGGCGGCCTCCAATGGCGTCGCATCGCGGCCAAGTTCATTGCCGAAGGCGCGATAGGATTTTTCCTGCCGCAGCCAGTTTTGCGCGCGGGCACCCACCAGCTTCATGCCGTGCTTGGCACCTGCTGCCAGAAGCTGATCCCACAGATAGCGCTGCATCTCGATCGGGTGGTGTAATTCCCAGCCCAGCTCGCCCGTATAGGCCACGCGAATGGCGTTGACCGGGCACATGCCGAGCTCGATCTTGCGCGCCGACAGCCACGGGAAGCGCTTGTTTGACAGCGCCGTGGCGGGATCGGCATCCTTGATCAGTTCGGCAAGGATCTTGCGGCTGTTCGGCCCGGCAATGGCGAATACGCCCCACTGCGTGGTGACATCGTGCATGTCGACATATGCGCCACCTGCGGCCATGAAATCCTCGATGGATTTCTGCAGATAGTCAGCGTCATAGGCCGTCCATGCGCCAGCGCTGACCAGATAATAGTCATTCTCGCCATTGCGCACGATGGTGTATTCGGTGCGCGTGGTACCTGTAGGCGTCAGCGCATAGGTCAGGTTGATGCGGCCCACTTTTGGCAGGGCGTTGCAGGTGAACCAATCGAGGAAAGCCGTCGCACCGGGGCCGCGCACGATGTGCTTGGTAAAGGCCGTGGCATCAATCAGCCCTGCCGTTTCGCGAATGGCCTTGGCTTCATCAACCGCATATTGCCACCAGCCGCCACGGCGGAATGACCGCGTATGGTGGTCGAAATCTTCGGGCGCGTTCTGCGGGCCATAATAGATCGGGCGTTCCCAGCCGTTGACCTGCCCGAACTGCGCACCAAGCGCCTTTTGGCGGTCATAGACCGGGGCGGTGCGCAAAGGGCGGCAGGCTTCGCGTTCTTCATCGGGGTGGTGCAGGATGAAGACGTGGTCGTAGCATTCTTCATTCTTGCGCGCGGCATATTCCGTGGTCATCCAGTTCTGCGCAAAACGCTTGGGATCAAGCGACGCCATGTCAATCTCGGCCTCACCTTGCGTCATCATCTGCGCAAGGTAGTAGCCCGTACCGCCCGCCGCCGTGATGCCAAAGCTGAACCCTTCGGCCAGCCACATGTTGCGCAACCCCGGTGCCGGGCCGGCCAGCGGGTTGCCATCGGGCGTATAGCAGATCGGGCCGTTGTAATCATCCTTCAGGCCGACAGTTTCCGAGGAAGGCAGGCGGTGGATGAAGGACATGTATTCCTGCTCGATCCGCTCCAGATCCAGCGGGAACAGGTCTGCGCGGAAGCTTTCCGGCACGCCATATTCAAACCGCGCAGGTGCGCCCTTTTCATAGGGCCCCAGAATCCACCCCCCCCGTTCCTCGCGCACATACCATTTCGCATCGGCATCACGCAAAACCGGGTGCTGCGGGTTGGTCTTGCGCCATTCCACCAGCGCGGGGTCAGGTTCCGTGACGATATACTGATGTTCCACCACCACCGCAGGCGTCTTGATCCCCAGCAGCCGCGACGTGCGTTGCGCGTGATTGCCGGTGGCTGTGACTACATGTTCGGCGGTGATGTCGAAACGGTCATCCGTGGCCACCAGATTGCCGCCCTGTTCGGCCAGCCGCGTGCAGGACACGATCCATTCGCTGCCCGTCCACCGGTAGCCATCAACCTGAATTTTGCGTTCAATCGTGGCACCCAACTGCCGCGCGCCCTTGGCCATGGCTTGGGTCACGTCAGCAGGGTTAATGTAGCCGTCTTGCGGATGATACAGCGCGCCGATCAGGTCTTCGGTGCGCAAAAGGGGCCAGCGGTCCTTCATTTCCTTCGGCGTCAGGAATTCGTGGTACACTCCGGCGGTTTCGGCCACTGATGAATAGAGCATATACTCATCCATCCGCTGCTGATGCTGTGCCATCCGCAGGTTGCCCACGACGTAAAAGCCGGGGTTCAGGCCCGTTTCAGCCTCCAGCCCCTTGTAGAAATCGACCGAGTATTTGTGGATATGCGTTGTGGCATAGCTCATGTTGAACAGCGGCAGCAGGCCTGCGGCGTGCCATGTGCTGCCCGCCGTCAGCTCATCCCGTTCCACCAGCATGGTGTCCCAGCCTGCCTTGGCAAGGTGATAGGCAATGCCCGTACCAACTGCACCACCGCCAACGACAAGGGCTTTGACATGGGTTTTCATCTTGGTCGGTCTCCGGAAAGGGTTTGCCCCTATCTGCCAGACCCGGGCTGAGAGGGGCAAGTCCACCCGACCTTTGGCGTCAAAAAACGACATATATGTGCGTTAGCGACGGAGTCGGAGGGTTTGGCGGCAAAAGAGCTGCCTCAGCCTGAGCACAAGAACCACTCGTGTTTAGTTTGCTCAGAGCGGCCGCTTAGGTGGCCACATTTTCGCTAAGCTGTGTTCAAGGTGGACGCGGATGATGCGGCCACGACTGTTGTGATTGCGCCCTATGCGGGCGCAGTGGCGGACAGATTTCCCTGGTGTGCAGGCCGGTATGATTTTGCCGCCGAAATACACGGCACGCTACTGTTGGGCGATCTGGGTGATTTCCTGATCGGGGCGGCGGCCAGCCTTGGCATCATCATGGTGGTCAGCGGCATTTACCTGCATTGGCCGCGCGGTGAAAGAGCAGGCAGCATGGTGGTGGCTAACCTTGCCGTGCGCGGGCGGGCCTTCTGGAAATCGCCGCATGGCGTGGTGGGGCTTTGCATCGCATTCCCACTGGCGGGTGCCGCCATTCTGGTGATCTTAGTGCTGGATTGGCTGGTGCTGCGGCACATTCCGGCAGCCCGGCAGGCGCTTTCCTAAAGTAAGGTTGCGCCGGGTTCTGCCCCCGGCGCAGCCCTATCCACATTCAGTTCCCCAGCAACGAGCAGCGTTTGCCCGTGGCCGTCATCGTGCAGTTTTCGCCGCCTGCCACACCTGCCCGGCGCACCCGCACCTCCACTGGCGGAGAGGCCGGAGTGATGGCCGCAGCAGGTTCGGCACCAGCAGAGGCAATGGCCTGCTCGGCACTGTCTGTGGGCGCGGCTTCGGCGGGTGCATTGCCCTCCATCAAGGCAGCAAGCGATCCTTCAGCGGGGGGGGTGGCGGCGGCCGCGGCTTCTTCGGCCTCGGCAGCGGCACGGGCCTCGGATGTCTGGCGCATCATCAGGCCAAACAGGCCGGCACCGTCACCTTCGTTCAAAGCCGTCGCTGCGCCTACCAATTCGGCTTCAGACTCTCGCCCGCGTGCAATCAGCGCCTGCGCCTCGGCCTCAACCGCGGCTGTCGCAATGGCCCGTTCATCTTCGGGGGCAATGGCTGGTGCTTCGCTTCCCACACCCGGCAACGGGGTGGTCAGGATCTTGTTCAGTGTATCGAAATCAATCTGGGCCAGCAGGTCCTTTACATGCTGGTCCGGGGCCATGGCCCGTGCCGTAATCGTCAGTTCCGGCCCCATCTTGCCACGAAAGACCCGCACTGAGGTGGTTGGATCAGCATCAGGGTCAACCATGCCGAACATCCCCAGTGACTGGCCAAAAGGCACACCACCCACAACGGCAAAACCATCACGCGCAGACATCGCGGTCATGTTGCCCACGACAATATCCATCGCGGCATTCTGCATGGTCCCAGACCCAAGTGGCCCGTTCAGCCCGACGCCGCCTGCCTGCCGGTTGTAATTCAACTCAAGGGCAATCAGGCTATCACCCCGTTGATAAAAGCGGATTTCAGCCTTTTCCTTGGCAACCTGCATACGCTCGCCTGCCTCGGCCATCGCGCGAAACTGCGGGTCATCCATCAGGGCCTGTTCTATTTCTGCAAACTCTGCCGGTTTGTCCTCATCTTCGGTGAATAGTTCGCGCGACGGAAACAGGCGCGCGCGGTCGCCTTCGTTCCATTCACGCATGACCCAGCCTTCGGGCGCTTCGGGCAACAGCGTGCGGGGGTCCTGACGGCGCAAGGCGCTTGCCTCGGCTGCGGCGGCCTGTTCGGCCTTCATGCCCGCGAAGCGTTCACCGAAGGACGCCACATAGGCGCCCACACCCAGTTCGCCAAAGGCAAGGTCGGCGCGGCGGGTTTGCATGGTGTAATCAAGCCCGCCCACAACGACGGTCGCAACCGCCAAAAAGCCCAACAGCATGCCGTTTGCCATGAAACTGCCCCTTGCCCAAGTTCGATGCCCTTTCGAGTAGCAGTGAATTGCGGCCAAGTTGGGCAAAAACCTTGCCATTAACCGGGCTTTGCGGCGGGGGTCTGTTCATGCAGGGTCAGTTCATGCGGGGGGCGGGGCCAAGTGGCAAGGGGCCAAAGGTGCCCACACCGTTCTGATAGATCAGCGGCACGGTCAGGGTTTCAGGATCACCGCCTTGGGCAGCAATTGCGTTCAGAAACCCTTCAACGGTGGGTGCCATACTCGGCGTGATGGCACCCGCACCTACAAGGGCTGGGATCAGCTTGCGCCAGCCCTTGATCGTCACATCAATGCGCCCTTCGGCAACGCCATCTGCATCGGCCGCGATGCCCCCCGTTGCCGTGGCCAGCACATCACCCCATTCCAGCGTTGCCGGTGACAGGCGCAGTGCAGTGATCTGCGGCGGCCGGTCGCCTGCAAACCTGTCAAGCGGGGCAGCAAAGCTGACCGTGCCATCAAGCGCCACTTTGGCAATGGTGCCGTCCAGACCCGTGGCCGCCATGATCGCCGGGTCAAGTTGCACGTTGGTGATGTTCAGGGCAACGGCATAGCTGTTGGCAGGTTCAGCCAGCAGGTTGACATGCACCTCGGCCAGATCCCCTGCCCCTCGCCATGCGTTGGAAGACTGGATCACCGGTTGCGTCAGCGACAGGGCAAGCTGCGACAGGGTCAGGCTGGTATCCGGCGTAACGGTCATGCTGGCACGACCGTCATTCAGCGAAAGCGTCAGTGTTTCGGAATGCAGAAGGACCCTGTGTTCATCATTCAGCAGCGCGACCAGATGCCATGGCCGCCACAGTGCCGCCTGCAAGCGCAGATCGGGGGTTTGCCAGCGCAAGCCGGTTTCAGGATTGCCAAGATCAAGCTCTTGCAACGTCACATCAAACGCCGTGGGAAAGCCGCCCGTCACAACATCGGGCGAGACGACATTGCCCTGTGCTGCGGCCTGTTCAATGCCCCGCTGTGCCGCCTGCCGGATGGCGTAGGTGCCCGCAGCCCAATAGCCAGACCACACAACCGCCAGCACACCGCCAAACCACACAAGCTTTCGCACGGCACAACCCCTTTTCACTGGCCCCGTCCTGCTGTTTACAGGTCAAAACGCAAAGGGGCCAGCCATGCAAGATCAGCTTTGGGTGTTCGGTTATGGGTCACTGATCTGGGACCCCTGCTTTGCCTTCACCGCGCGCGAGGTGGCCAGCGTGCACGGCTGGCATCGCAGCTTTTGCATGTGGTCCGTGCACTACCGCGGCACCGAAGACGCGCCGGGGTTGGTATTGGCACTGGATCAGGCCGAAGGCGCAGCCTGCCGTGGCCTCGCCTTTGCAATTCCGGCTGGGCAAGAGGCTGCAACGATTGCCGCTTTGCGCGAACGCGAGTTGATTTCCTATGCCTACCGCGAGGAAACAGTGACGGCGGTGCTGGCGGATGGTCGAACTGTGCAGGCGCTGACCTATGTCATCAACCGCGATCACGCCCAATACGCGGGCGGGTTGGACCTGGCAGCACAGGCGCAGATCATTGCAACGCGCGCAGGCGTGCGCGGGCCGAACCGTGACTACCTCTTTGCCACGGCGCAGCATCTGGCTGACCTTGGCCTTGCAGATGCCGAGATGGAGGCGCTGGTCACACGGGTGCGATCAATGCCATAAGCCCCATTGGCAGAACCGGGCAGCCTGATACACTGCGCCTCAAAACAAGGCAGGCAACCGATGGAACGTCCAAAGGCCGAAGCGGCCATTACCTTCAGCCAGCCGATCCGCCAGATCGTGACGATGATGCTGGCCACAGCGCTTGTCATCTTCGGCGCGTGGTATGTGCATGATCAGGTCGCAGAAATCGTGCGCACCAACCCGCTTTTGAACGGGCTGATCGGGCTGGTGTTTCTGATGGGGATCGCCACCTGTTTCTGGCAGGTGCTGATCCTGATGCAATCGGTCAGCTGGATTGAAGATTTCGTGCGCAACCGGCAGGGCGTTGAAACGCCCGCACCGTCCTTGCTGGCCCCCCTTGCGTCATTGCTGCGGTCGCGCCGGGGCATGACGATTTCATCATCCTCATCACGCTCGATTCAGGAATCGGTTGAAAGCCGCATCGAGGAAAGCCGCGATATCACGCGCTATCTGATCAACCTTCTGGTGTTTCTGGGCCTTTTGGGCACGTTCTGGGGCCTTGCCACCACTGTGCCCGCGGTCGTGGAAACCATCCGCTCGCTTGCCCCACAAGACGGCGAAAGCGGGCTGGATGTGTTTGGCAAGCTGATGACGGGCCTTGAATCGCAACTGGGCGGCATGGGTACCGCCTTTGCCTCCAGCCTGCTGGGGCTGGCCGGGTCTTTGGTGGTGGGTCTGCTGGAACTGTTCGCAGGCCATGGGCAGAACCGCTTTGTCCGCGAACTTGAGGAATGGCTGTCATCCATCACGCGGCTGGGTTTTTCAGGCGATGGCGAAGGCGGCGATGCCGGGCAATTGGGTCAGGTGCTGGAAGGGCTTTCCGCACAGGTCGAACAGTTGCAGATGATCGCAAATGACGCCGACGCCAGCCGCGTGATGATGGAAGAACGGCTTGGCGATCTGTCTATTGCAATTGCCGCGCTGTCGGAAAGCATGGCGCAGGCCAGTGGCGGGGCGGCCCTGCAACGCATAGCAGCCGGACAGGACAGGCTGATTGCAGCCTTGACGGGCGAAGACAGCAAGGCCGGGGTTGATGCCGAAAGCCGCATGCGATTGCGATCCATTGATGTGCAATTGCTCAAGATTCTTGAAGAGCTTTCGGCAGGTCGGCAGGAAAGCGTGGCTGACCTGCGGGCTGACCTGTCGGCACTGACAGCGGCGATCCGGCAAACCAACCGCAGCACCATGGGGCGCGGCTGACATGGCACTGCGGGGCCGGCGCGACAGCTCCATGATTTGGCCGGGGTTTGTGGATGCGGTCACGACCCTGCTGATGGTGCTGATGTTCGTGCTGACGATCTTTACGGTCATGCAATCGGTGCTGCGCGACACGATCACAACGCAGGATAATGAACTGTCATCGCTGACGGCACAGGTGGCACAACTGGCCGAGGCATTGGGGCTGGAACAGGTGCGGGCCGATGGGCTGCAGGCCGAGGTCGGCTCCTTGCGCAGCAGTCTGACGGCAAGCCTTGCCGATGCAGATGCCAAGGCGGCCGAGATTGCGGGCCTGACCGGGGCCTTGGCGGCACGCGAGGGCGAGCTTGCAGCGGCACAAGGGCGCATCGCGAGTTTCGAGGCGCAGGTGGCTACGCTGCTGGCCGAACGCGATGCGGCACGCGGCGATGTGGGGCGGCTGACGGCATCGGTGGCCGATCTTGAGGCAGCGCAGGCGCAGCTGATCACCGAACAAGAGGCGCTGCAACTGGCGCTGGCCGAGGCACGCAGCGAAATTGATGCGGGCACCGAAGCCGCACGCCTTGCCGCAGCCCGGCGCGAGGCGCTGGAGGCGCTGATCGCAGATTTGCGGGCGCGCAATACGGCGACGGAAAGCGAGCTTGCAGCGGCCGAGACGGAACTGACGGCGGCCGAGGCCGAGGCGTTGGCAGATCAGGCCGCCCTTGCCGCCTTGCAGGAAAGGCTGAAAGGGTCTGACACCGAACTGACGGCCATGACGCTGGCCCTGGAAGAACAGCGCAAGCGGGCTGAAGAAACGCTGACGCTGCTTGCGGCGGCGCAGACTGAAGCGGCCTTGGAGGCAACGGCGGGTGACCGGGACGCCGCCCTGCTGGCCACGGCGCAGGCAGCACTTTCGGCAGAACAGGACAAGGCGCTGGCAGCACAGCGCAGCATGGCCTTGCTGAACGAACAGATCGCCACGCTGCGGGCGCAGTTGGGCGAATTGCAGGGCCTGCTGGATGCCAGCGCCGCGCGCGATGCGGCGGCGAACGTGCAGCTTGATGCGCTTGGATCGCAATTGAACGCGGCCCTCGCACAGGTGGCCGCAGAACAGAAGCGCCGCGCGGACCTTGAAGAAGCGGAACGCGTGCGGCTGGAGGCCGAGGCGCGCGATCTGGCAAAGTTCCGGTCAGAATTCTTTGGCCAACTGTCCACCCTGCTGGAAGGGCGCGAAGGCGTGCGCGTGGTGGGTGACCGGTTCGTGTTCTCCAGCGAAGTGTTGTTCACGGCAGGCTCTGCCGACCTTGCCCCCGAGGGACGCGCACAGATTGCAGGTGTTGTGGCAACGCTGAACGATATCGCCGGGCAAATTCCGCCCGAAATTGACTGGATAATCCGGGTGGACGGGCATACCGATGCGATCCCGCTGTCAGGCAGCGGGGCCTTTGCCGATAACTGGGAGCTAAGCCAGGCGCGTGCGCTGTCGGTGGTGCGCTTCATGCAAAATGAGCTTGGCTTTCCGCCCGACCGGATGGCGGCGACGGGGTTTGGCGAATATCGCCCAGTAGCGAACGGCGACAGCGCCACCGATCTGGCAGCAAACCGGCGGATCGAGCTGAAACTGACCGAACGCTAAGGCGGCCTAGGGCCCAACGTTCAGGGTAATGGCCATGTCAGACAGCACCTCTGGCCCGCGCATCATGCGCACCTCACCCGTGTAGGCCCCTGCAGGCCAGCCTTCGGTTTTCAGCTTTCGCCCCACCGCGCGAAAGGCCAATGCCTGCGTGCGCTCCAGCACCACGCGGTCCGTCAGCACCTCACCGGCCGGGCCGCGCAGCGTAAAGATCAGCGCATCCCCCGCCTGCGGGCCAAAGAAAAACCCCCAGACCACCAGTGCCGGGGCGTTGGACGGAAGGTCCGGTGAGGGCAGGCCTGCCTTGATGGCATCGTATTCGGGAATGCGATCGGAAATGCCCACAGCCAGCAGGCCGCCCGGCGCATAGGCAAGGTCATCTTGCCAAAGATCATCGCCCGCAGCACCGCAGGCGGTGGCATCCGGCGCAAATGGATCAACCTCTGCGCCGTTCCGGCGCAGGGTGAAATGCAGATGCGGAAACTCTGCCTGCCCCGACTGGCCGATCAGGCCAAGCACCGCACCGGTTTGCACCACATCACCGCTGGCCACGCTGACCGACCCCTGCCGCAGGTGGCAATACTGCGTCTGCCAGCCCTGCCCATGGTCAATCACCACGCCGTTGCCGCATTCCTTGCCCGGTATCGCTGGCGCAAAGTCTGCCACGCCATCCCGCATCCCCATGACCTTACCCGGAGCGGCAGCCAACACTGCCACACCTTCGGCCATCGCCGCACGGCTGGGCAGGGCAAAATCGGTGCCGTCATGCCCATCATAGGACAGCGGCCCACAGGTGAAATCACGCGCGCCCGCGGTGTCATCACGATCAAAGAACTGCTGGATATAGCAGGTCTCGCCCAAGGTGCAGTCAACTGGCTGCGCAAAATCAAAGGCCCCCGCCGGATGGGCGAGGGCCAATGTCAGAGCTGCCGCCTTGCGGATCATTCCGCCGTCAGAAGCGGCGGTTTTGTCCGCGTCAGCGCGGGCTTGGCGGGCTCTTCGATATCCAGCGCGATGGCATCATCACGCACCACCACACGCACCACGCCACCCTTCATCAGCTTGCCGAACAGCAGTTCTTCCGCCAGTGGCTTCTTGATGTGTTCCTGAATGACACGGCCCAACGGACGCGCACCCATCTTGTCATCATAGCCCTTGTCGCCCAGCCAAAGTGCCGCCTCGGGTGACAGTTCGATATGCACGTTGCGGTCCATCAACTGGGCTTCCAGTTGCAGAACGAACTTTTCCACCACCTGCAGGATGACCTCTTTGCCAAGCGAAGCAAAGCTGATCACCGCATCCAGACGGTTGCGGAATTCCGGCGTAAACGTGCGCTCAATCGCCGCCGTATCTTCGCCCGTGCGCTTTTCACGCCCGAACCCGATGGCCGATTTCGCCATGTCCGACGCGCCCGCATTGCTGGTCATGATCAGGATCACATTGCGGAAATCAACCGAACGGCCGTTATGATCGGTCAGCTTGCCATGGTCCATCACCTGCAACAGGATATTGTAGACATCCGGGTGCGCCTTTTCCATTTCGTCCAGCAGCAGCACGCAATGCGGGTGCTGGTCCACACCATCGGTCAGCATGCCGCCCTGATCAAAGCCCACATAGCCGGGCGGTGCGCCGATCAGACGCGAAACCGCGTGCTTTTCCATGTATTCCGACATGTCAAAGCGCAAAAGCTCCACCCCCAGCGACGACGCCAGTTGCTTGGCCACTTCCGTCTTGCCCACGCCCGTCGGCCCGGCAAACAGATAGTTACCGATGGGCTTTTCGGGCTCGCGCAGGCCCGCGCGCGCCAGTTTGATGGCTGAACACAGCGCCTCAACGGCCTTGTCCTGCCCGAACACCACGCGCTTGAGGGTTTTCTCAAGGTCACGCAGGGTTTCGGCATCGTCCTTGGACACCGTCTTTGGCGGGATGCGGGCGATCTTGGCGACCACGGCCTCAATCTCTTTGGTTCCCAGCGTCTTGCGGCGCTTGGATTCCGGGATCAGGTGCTGCGCCGCCCCCGCCTCATCAATCACGTCAATCGCGCTGTCAGGCAGCTTGCGGTCATTGATGTAACGCGCCGCCAACTCCACCGCCGCCTTGATGGCATCGGATGTGTAGCGCAGATCGTGGTGTTCTTCGAAATGCGGCTTCAGGCCCATCAGGATCTTGATTGCATCCGGCACGGACGGCTCATTCACGTCAATCTTCTGGAACCGGCGCGACAGCGCGCGGTCCTTTTCAAAGTGCTGACGGAATTCCTTGTAGGTCGTCGACCCCATGCAGCGCAGCTTGCCGCCCTGCAACGCCGGTTTCAGCAGGTTCGATGCATCCATCGCCCCGCCAGACGTGGCCCCTGCCCCGATGACGGTATGAATCTCGTCAATGAACAGAATGGCATCCGGGTGGTTTTCCATTTCCGTCACCACGGCCTTCAGGCGTTCTTCAAAGTCACCGCGGTAGCGCGTGCCAGCCAGCAGTGCACCCATATCCAGGCTATAGATCGTCGCACCCGACAGAACCTCAGGCGTCTCACCATTGATGATCTTGCGTGCAAGTCCCTCGGCGATGGCCGTCTTGCCCACGCCCGGATCGCCCACCAAGAGCGGGTTGTTCTTCCGACGGCGGCAAAGCACCTGAATGGCGCGTTCCACTTCCATTTCGCGGCCGATCAGCGGGTCTACATCGCCTTTGCGCGCCTTGGTGTTCAGGTCCACGCAGTATTTCGACAGCGCAGATTCTTTCGCCTCACCCGCCTCGGCCTTTGGCGTCTCGTGCGGCTCATCCGCACCGGCCACCGGGCGCGTTTCGCCATAGGACGGGTCCTTGGCTACGCCATGCGCGATGAAGTTCACCGCATCATAGCGCGTCATATCCTGTTCCTGCAGGAAGTAGGCCGCGTTGCTTTCGCGTTCGGCAAAGATGGCCACCAGCACATTCGCGCCCGTCACCTCATTGCGGCCCGATGATTGCACATGGATCGCCGCGCGCTGGATGACGCGCTGGAAGGCCGCCGTCGGCACGGCCTCAGACCCTTCCACTTCCGTCACCAGTGTGGACAGATCATCATCAATGAAATCCACCAGCGTTTTCTTGAGGTCTTCAAGATTGACCGAGCACGCCTTCATCACACGGGCAGCATCCGGTTCATCAATCAGCGCCAGCAGCAGATGCTCCAGCGTGGCAAGTTCATGGCGGCGCGCATTTGCCAGCGCCAGTGCGCCGTGGATGGCCTGTTCCAGTGTGGTCGAAAATGATGGCACGTTGGTGCTCCTGTAATTCAGGGTCAGACGGGGGCACCGAACCAGAGCCCGCAATCCAACCGTGGCCTCATGTAGTTAAGGATCGGTTTTATTTTTCCGACTTCAAGCGATTTCTGAGGCTGATTTCGGTTTCGTGTCTGTTTGTCGCGAAATGTGAACGCAAGGGACACACATCGCCTTAAAACCTGTCTTTCCGTGCCCGGATTTCAGCAAAAACCGTTGTTGCGTCGGCATTTGGCAGGCCAACGGCAGCTTTCAGGGCGGGCAGATGGGCGCGCAGGTAGGGGTTGGTGGCGCGTTCATCAGACAGGCGCGAAGGAACGGTGGGTTGGCCTTTCTCCCTCCGGGCCGTCACATCGGCTATCCGAGAGATAAGTGCCGGATTGTCCTGTTCAAGGGTGGCCGCAAAACGCGCGTTGCCAGCGGTGTATTCATGGCCCGAACAAACCCATGGGTCACCGGGAAGGGCGGCCAGTTTCATCAGGCTGGCATAGGCCTGTGCGGGCGTGCCTTCAAACAGGCGGCCACAGCCAAGCGCCATCAGGCTGTCTGCGGTGAAGACAAGGTCAGCGGTGGGGATGTGAAAGGCGATATGGCCGATGGAATGGCCAGACACGTCAAGGATATGGCAGGCATGGCCGCAGACAGTGATCGTTTCGCCGTCGCGCACCTGATGGTTCAAGGGCGGCAGGCGGTGGACATCGGCGGCAGCGCCGATGACCTGCGCGCCGGTGGCGGCTACAACGGCGGCGGTGCCTTGAATATGGTCATCGTGATGGTGGGTGATCAGGATGTAATGCAAGGGCCAGCTGCGTTCGGCAAGCGCGGCAAGGATGGGGGCTGCCTCTGGCACGTCGATCAGGGCGGTCTCACCGCTGTCCGGGTTATGGATGAGATAGGCGTAATTATCGGTCAGGCAGGGAATGGTTATCAGTTCAAGGGCCATGGTTTTTGTCCGATCAGCGGGTATGTTGGGGCCAACTTGGGGCCAATAGGGCGGAACCGCAATGCACCTTGATGTGCTGGACCTGCGCAATTTCTATTACCGCACGGCCTTGGGGCGCGTGGCGCAGCGGGCAATCCGGGATCAGGTGGTGCGGCTGTGGCCTACGGTTGGCGCGCAGGGCATGACGGTGGCGGGCTTCGGCTTTGCAGTGCCCTTGCTGCGGCCCTATCTGGAACCCGCGCGCCGGGTGATCGGCCTGATGCCGGGGCCGCAGGGTGTGATGCCATGGCCTGCGGGAATGGCGAATGTCAGCGTGCTGTGTGAAGATCACACTTGGCCCCTGTCCACGGGGTTTGTGGACCGCTTGGTGCTGATGCATGGGCTGGAAACCAGCGACGATCCGGGCGCCGTGCTGGCCGAGGCGCACCGCGTGCTGGGCCCGGGTGGCCGCGCGCTGTTTGTGGTGCCGCACCGCACGGGGCTGTGGTCACGCAGGGATGGCACGCCATTCGGCTTTGGGCGGCCCTATTCGCTGGCGCAGCTGGAGGCGCAGCTCAGGCGGCATGAATTCACGCCAGAGCGGAACCTGTCAGTGCTGTTCGGCCCGCCCTCGGCCACGCGGTTCTGGCTGCGCACGGCGGATTTCTGGGAAAGGGTCGGGCGGGCGGCACCCTGGCTGGCGGGGGGTGTGCTGATGGTTGAGGCGAGCAAGCAGGTCTATGCCCCGACCCGCGGGGGGCTGGGGGCGGTCGTCCGCAAGCCGCTGAAAGTGCTGGAGGGCGTTGTGCGGCCCGCCCCGGTACCGGAGGGCTGAGGGGGGATGTCCCATGATGGGACATGTTTTTGGGTGAGGAAAATCAAGGGGTTAGCGGCGGGGGTTAGGGATTTGTTAGGGATTGGGGGGAGCCAGTGCGCGCAAGCGATATACCAGACTCCACCCAACGGCCAAGGCACCTCAAATACTGTTACCAAACAATATCGATTACCCGGCCGTCAGAATGTTGACATACACCTACACCACCAGATGTGGTAAATCCCGAAGCATCGGCATACCGCATCTGACAGCTCAAAGAACTGCCCTTGTTTCCGAGCATTACAGCAATGAAACGGTTAGTCGTTGTTGACCCGAATAGCGTGGCGTCAAAACTAGATCCTAGAACGGTGCCAAATCCAGCCGTCGCGCCATCCATAACGGCTTTACCTACAAAGTCTTCGCCGTTGATAGTCGCAGTGTAAGTGTCAGAATCAAGACCTTGCTGGTAGGAAAATTGAATGCGCTCGCCCGTACCACGAACTTGTCCAGTCATTTGCCCGTCACAGCCGGATATCGCGACAACTGCTGCCAGCAGAAAATGTAGTTTTCGCACGCCGTCCTCCATATACTTTTGAGCATGGTTGTCACCGTTTATCGGATCACGCAACGGAAATTATACGTCTCCGAGGTTGCGTTTTGTGGCTATTTCGAAAAAGGCATTTGTTCGGGATTGCTCGTCATGCAGCAATTGTTACGCTTGATTTTGACGCACCAAAATATCTGCGGACTACTTCGCCCCCCTCACCTCAACCCCATCTCCGCCAGCGCCCGTGCCATGTCAGCCGGAATGCTGTCTTCGCGCGCGCGACCTTTCACAAGGTCACGCGGGGCGTCGGCGGCCTCCATGTAGCGCCAGCCCTGGAAAGCGCGGCGGGGGATGGATTCGGTCAGCACGACCTCGCGGTCAAGGTGGATGGCGCAGCGCAGGATGCCGTCGTCGCCGCGCGCCTCTTCAAACCCCAGAATGCGTTGGCGGCACAGGATCAGGCCCTTGATGACCCAGTAAAGGCTGCCGCCCTGCATGTCAGCCTCGCGCTTTGGCCACATGCGGGTGACGTGGATGGCGGTGCCTGCGGGCCAGCGGTGGCGCTGGCTGTGCTGCCAATCCGTGAGGTCTTCGACGGATACAGCGCCGACACAGAGTTTTTGTAGATGCAGCATGTGGCCCCCGATTCCCCGGATCAAGGATAGGGCGCGGGGCGGTGACTGCAAGGTAGACTCGGGCCGGTCATCGGCCTATGTTGTGTGCTTCACGAACTTATCCACAAGAACGGGGACTGCGCCATGTCAGCCTTTGCTGCACCGATTGCGGAACAAATCTGGGACATGAAGTACCGGCTGAAGGCGGCGGATGGCGCGGTGCTGGATCAGACGGTGGAAGATACGTGGCGGCGGATTGCGCGGGCGCTGGCCGAGGTAGAGGCAGAGCCTGCGGTCTGGGAAGAGCGGTTCTATGGGGCGCTGGAGGGGTTCAAGTACCTGCCTGCAGGGCGGATCACGGCGGGGGCGGGGACGGGGCGGAGTGTGACGCTGTTCAACTGCTTTGTGATGGGGACGATCCCGGACAACATGGGGGGCATTTTCGACGGGCTGAAAGAGGCGGCGCTGACGATGCAGCAGGGGGGCGGCATCGGCTATGACTTCAGCACGATCCGGCCGAAAGGGGCGGCGGTACATGGGGTGGCGGCAGATGCAAGCGGGCCGCTGAGTTTCATGGACGTGTGGGATGCGATGTGCCGGACGATCATGAGTGCGGGGTCGCGGCGTGGGGCGATGATGGCGACGATGCGCTGTGATCACCCGGATATCGAGGCGTTCATCGAGGCCAAGAAAGATTCGGCGCGGCTGCGGATGTTCAACCTTTCGGTACTGGTGACGGATGCGTTCATGGCGGCGGTCAAGGCGGATGGGCCGTGGGACCTGCAGTTTGACGGGCGGGTGTACCGGACGGTGCAGGCGCGCGACCTGTGGGCGCGGATCATGCGCAACACGTTTGATTTCGCGGAACCGGGGGTGATTTTCATCGACCGGATCAATGCGGCGAACAACCTGAATTATGTGGAGACGATTGCGGCGACGAACCCGTGCGGAGAGCAGCCCTTGCCGCCTTATGGGGCGTGTTTGCTGGGGAGTATCAATCTGGCCAAACTGGTGTTTTATCCGTTCGAAGACCGGGCGCATGTCTGCAAGACGGAACTGGCCAAGCTGGTGCGTAGTGCTGTGCGGATGATGGATAACGTGGTGGATGCATCGCGCTTTCCGTTGCCGGAACAGGCGGCTGAGGCCAAGGCGAAACGGCGGATCGGGCTGGGGGTCACGGGGCTGGCGGATGCGCTTTTGATGTGCGGGCTGCGCTACGGGTCGGATGAGGCGGTGGCGGCGACAGAAGACTGGATGCATGCGATTGCGCGCGAGGCCTATCTGGCGAGCGTTGATCTGGCGAAGGAAAAGGGGGCGTTTCCGTTGTTTGATGCGGAAAAGTTTCTGGCATCGGGCAACATGCAGGGGATGGACGCGGATGTGCGGGAGGCGATTGCGACGCATGGCATCCGCAATGCATTGCTGACGTCCATTGCGCCGACGGGGACGATTTCGCTCTATGCGGGGAACGTGAGTTCGGGGATCGAGCCGGTGTTTGCCTATGCTTACACGCGCAAGGTGTTGCAGAAGGATGGCAGCCGGACGGAAGAGGAAGTGGTGGATTACGCAGTTCGCCTGTGGCGCGAGATGCACGGGGATGCGCCCCTGCCGGATTACTTTGTGAATGCGCAGACCTTGCCGCCCCTGGACCATGTGAAGATGCAGGCGGCGGCGCAGCGCTGGGTGGACAGTTCCATTTCCAAAACCATCAACTGCCCGGAAGACATCAGCTTTGAGGATTTCCAGCAGGTCTATATGGCGGCGTGGGATCAGGGTTGCAAAGGCTGCACAACCTATCGGCCGAATGCGGTAACGGGCTCGGTGCTGACGGTGTCGGAAAAGGCGGAAGCAAAGCCCGTGCCGGTGACGAATGGTGAGGTGGTTTACCTTTCGGAACCGCTGGACAGGCCGGGTGCGCTGGAAGGGCAGACCTACAAGGTGAAATGGCCGGGCAGCGAACATGCGCTGTACATCACGATCAATGACATTGTGATTGCGGGCCACCGGCGGCCGTTTGAGGTGTTCATCAACTCCAAGAACATGGAGCATTTCGCCTGGACGGTAGCGCTGACGCGGATGATTTCGGCGGTGTTCCGGCGGGGCGGGGATATCAGCTTTGTGGTGGAAGAGTTGAAGGCGGTGTTTGACCCGCGCGGGGGGGCGTGGATGGAGGGGAAATACATCCCGTCGATCCTTGCGGCGATCGGGGGGGTGATCGAGAACCACCTGATCGCGATTGGCTTTATCGCGGGCGAAGGGCTGGGGCTGAAGTCGGACCCGAAGGCCGAGGCGATGGTGGTGGGGGCACCGCGGGGGGCTAGCTGCCCGAACTGTGGCAGTTTCGATCTGCGGATGGTTGAGGGCTGCATGACCTGCGGGTCTTGCGGGCATTCGAAGTGCGGGTGACCCAAAGGGGTGCGATTGTTGCCATATCTTCGCCGTTAAGGTGGAATTTACTTTGATTGCGGACAGTGGTCACGCAGCGTTGCCACTGGCGCTGCGGGCGGACGTCTGATTATCGGGGCGATGGCACTTTTGCGCCGTTACGGGGAATTCGGGAATGCGTATCGCGCTGCTTTTTGTCAGCCTTGTTCTGGCAACCGTGCCTGCCATGGCCCAAGACCGCGAGACGCTGGGCTGGGGGCGCCTGTTTACCAATGACGGCTTGGGTGATGGCAATGACCGGTGGCATACCGGCAGCTATGGCTTCAGCGCATTGCGCGGCACGGCGTGGCATGGCGAACTGCCGGCACGGCCCGGTGACATTCTGGAATTCCGCGCATTCGGACAGATCATTGCACCGCAAAACCTGACGGTCAGCAACCCCGATGACCGCCGCTATGCCGGGGCGCTGTCGGTGGGCCTGCATTCGCATTTCATGCTGGGGGCGGCCGAGGCGACTGTGGGCGGCGATATCGTGGTGATCGGGCCGCAGACTCATCTTGGCCAGTTTCAGACCGAAATCCATGAAACCTTTGGCTTTGTTCCGCCGCTGGTGCTGGATGACCAGATCGGCAACAAGGTCGCGCCAACCCTTTCAGGCGAGTTGGGGCGCAGCTTTCAGTTGGGCGAGAACGTGACGCTGCGGCCGTTTGTGGCGGCTCAGGCCGGGGCGGAAACGCTGGTGCGGGCGGGCGGTGATATCGTGATCGGCGGAGCGTGGGAACGGTCGCTGATGCTGCGCGATACGGTGACCGGACAGCGCTACACAGGGATTGACGGGCGTATTGACGGGGGTATTGACGGGGGTATTGACGGGGGCGCAACGGGCTTCAGCCTGATCCTGGGGGCCGATGTGGCGCATGTGTTTTCCAGCGCCTATCTGCCGTCAGGCGGCACGGTCGCATTATCTGACACGCGCACGCGCCTGCGGGCCGGGGTGGAATGGCAAAGCAACTTTGGCAGCATTCTGTACGGTGTGACCTACCTTGGCCCCGAATTCGAAGGGCAGGAACACGGGCAGGTAACAGGTTCACTCAACGTGAACTTCGGCTTCTAAGCCTTTCAGATAGGTTAATAAAACGTTATGGACTGTGGCTGCTATGCCATAGCCAATTGCCTGCATGACTGCTATTGTCTGCCCACAGGCAACAATAAAAACGCCAAGAACAAGAAAAAAAGAGCAGGCAGACAGGCATGATAACGGGCTCACGGGCTACGTATGTCATTTCCTGGTCGCAGACAGAGGTGGACGGGGTAACGGCGGCTGCGCTTGATGTGCTGCTTGTCGGGGCAAGCTGGCGCTGGACGGGGCAACCCGTGCGCGTGGACGCACCACAATCCGTGCTGGTTCTGGACGCGGCTGAGGGGGCAGCGGATATGCGCAAACGCGCAGCACGGATGGTGCGGCGTTTGATCGGTGCGGCGATTGCGCCGCAGGACACACATCATGAGGTCCAGGAGGCGAGCGATGTGCCCGAACAGGGCTTTGTCGTGACGGACGGGCATCAAAGCTATAGCGTGACGATCATCGGCGTTCCGGACACGGGTGCGCGGCTGCTGATGTTTGTGGGCGATGTGCCACCTGCAGATCGCGACATGTGGGTGATGCGCACGTCGATTGACCGGTCGGCCTTTGCGGGCGGGGCGCGGGTGGAAGGCGGGGTGATCTGCTTTACACCGGGCACGCGCATCCGCACGCCAGACGGGGCGCGGCTGATACAGGACTTGCAGCCGGGCGATCTGATCCAGACCAAGGACAATGGCGTGCAGCCGATCTTGTGGACAGGCCACCGCCGCATGACGGGGGCACGGCTTTATGCGATGCCGCACTTGCGGCCGGTGCGGTTCCGGGCAGATGCACTGGGGGCGGGGCGGCCAGAGGATGACCTGCTGGTCTCACCGCAGCACCGGATGCTGGTGCGGGGGGCGGCGGCACGGGCGCTGTTCAACAGCACGGAAGTATTGGTGGCGGCGGATGACCTGCTGAATGACCATTCGATCATGGTGGATCATACACAGCGCGAGGTGACCTATATCCATCTTCTGCTGGAGGCGCATAACATCATCTTCGCCAACGGGATGGAGACGGAAAGCTTTCACCCGGCGAACACGGCGCTGGAGACGATTGATCCGGGGCAGCGGGATGGGCTGTTTGCGCTGTTGCCGGGCCTGGCGGAAGATGTGCAGGGCTATGGTGAATATGCGCGGCGCAACCTGTCGCGGTCAGAAGCGGCGATCCTGCGGCACGAACTGGCGGCCTAGGGGCTTTGGTGGCTGCCTGCGCCGCTGTGCGCTTATCCAGCCCTTGCGGGCAGTCTTCGCTTGGTTCCGCGAAGAGTGCCCGCAGGGGCACGATGAGCCATCCGGTCAAAGGTTGACACCACCTGCGACACCTCTATAAGCGCGCCATGTCCGGGAAGCGATTCCCGGGCTTTTCATTGGTGTTGGTGGACCCCGCAAGGGGAAACCTGTCGGGCCGCAAGGCCAAAGGACAACGCCCTTCATAGCCGCGCCAGCGGCGACATAAAGAAGGAGATCAGCCGTGACAAAACGCACGTCTGCCAAGTACAAAATTGACCGCCGCATGGGCGAAAACATCTGGGGCCGCCCCAAATCACCCGTGAACAAGCGTGAATACGGTCCGGGCCAGCACGGCCAGCGCCGCAAAAACAAGCTGTCGGATTTCGGCACGCAGCTGCGCGCCAAGCAGAAACTGAAGGGTTACTATGGTGACCTGACGGAAAAGCAGTTCCGCAAGATCTATACCGAAGCTGAACGCGTAAAGGGTGACACGGGCGAAATGCTGGTGGGCCTGCTGGAGCGCCGTCTGGACGCGGTTGTGTACCGCGCCAAGCTGGTGCCGACGATTTTCGCGGCACGCCAGTTCGTGAACCATGGCCATGTGACGGTGAACGGTCAGCGCGTGAACATCGCGTCATACCGCGTGAAGGAAGGCGACATCATCGCCGTGCGCGAAAAGTCGCGTCAGATGGCGCTGATCCTGGAAGCGATTGCGCTGACGGAACGTGACGTTCCGGACTACATGGAAGTTGACCACAACAAGATGACGGTCAAGTTCGTTCGCACGCCGGCGCTGGGTGATGTGCCCTATCCGGTGCAGATGGAACCAAACCTGGTCGTGGAATACTACGCCAAGAACTGATGGTGCGCTGAAGCACACCCTACAAGAATGGGGCCACGTCGGGAAACCGGGGTGGCCTTTTTCATTTTGCAGAGTAGTTATGCGTTGACACAAGATGGAACAGGACCATGGCCGAGAAACCGAGCTTGGAAGCCACGTTTGAACGAGGGCTTTTTGCGTCACGCTGGTTGATGGCGCCGATGTATCTGGGGCTGGTGGTCAGCCTAGCGATGCTGACGGTCGTGTTCGTGAAAGAGCTGGTCTACTATGCGTCCAAGACATTCACCATGTCGGCCGATCAGGGGATATTGGCGATCCTCACGCTGATTGACCTGTCACTGGCGGCGAACCTTTTGCTGATCGTGCTGTTTTCGGGCTATGAGAACTTCGTCTCGAAGCTGGATATCGAAGACACCGAAGACCGGCCGGACTGGATGGGCAAGGTGGATTTTTCGGGTCTGAAGATGAAGCTGATTGCATCCATCGTGGCGATTTCGGGGATTCATCTGCTGAAAGTCTTCATGGAGATTGGCAAGGCGGACCCGGAAAAGGTAGTGACGCCCAGCATGATGTATCTGATGGTGGTTATCCACCTGACATTCGTGTTGTCGGGCGTTCTGCTGGCGCTGATGGACTGGCTGGCCGCAAAAACGGACAAACACTGATCTGGGGATTCGGGCGCATCAATCTGCTGGCAAAGCGCCCCCCTGCCCGCTAGATACATGCCCAAGCTTGGGGAGCCTGACATGACAGACCACATTCGCCCGCAACCGGGGATCATGGACATTGCGCTGTATGAAGGTGGTGCGGCCCATGTTGCTGGCGTAGCGAATGCGCTGAAGCTGTCTTCAAACGAAAATCCGTTCGGGCCGTCGGACCGCGTGAAAGAGGCGTTTGCGCGCACGGTGCACAGCCTGCACCGCTATCCGAACACAGACCACGCCAGCCTGCGGCAGGCGATTGCCGAGGTACACGGACTGGACGCGGGCCGCATCATCTGCGGCGTGGGGTCGGATGAGATTATCACCTTCCTGTGCCAGGCCTATGCGGGGCCGAAGGATGAGGTTGTTTTCACCGAACACGGGTTCCTGATGTACCGCATTTCGGCGCTGGCGGTTGGGGCGACACCGGTTGAGGTGGCGGAACGTGAGCGCACGGCGGATGTGGATGCGATCCTTGCGGCCTGCGGCAGCCGGACACGGCTGGTGTTCATTGCAAACCCGAACAACCCGACTGGCACGATGATTTCGGCGGCAGAAATGGCGCGGCTGGCGGAAAACCTGCCACCAAAGGCCATTCTGGTGCTGGACGGGGCCTATGCGGAGTATGTCGAAGGCTATGATGGCGGGGCATCGCTGGTGGATGCGCGCAGCAATGTCGTCATGACGCGGACCTTTTCAAAAATCTACGGGCTGGGCGGTTTGCGCATTGGCTGGGGCTATGGGCCGAAAGCCATTATTGATGTGCTGAACCGCATTCGCGGGCCGTTCAACCTGTCGACGACGGCACTAGAGGCGGCAGAGGCGGCAGTGCGCGATCAGGACCATGTCAACAAATGCCGCAGTGAAAACGCGCGGATGCGGACGTGGCTTGCGGGGGCGCTGGCCGAGCTGGGCGTGCCGTCAGACACGTCGATGGCGAATTTCGTGCTGGCACGGTTTGCCAGCACAGATGAGGCCGAGGCCTGCGATGCGTTCCTGCAGGCACAGGGCCTGATTGTGCGGCGGGTGGCGGGGTACAAGCTTCCGCATTGCCTGCGCATCACGGTGGGCGACGAAAGCGGTTGCCGCCGGGTGGCGCATGCTGTGGCGCAGTTCAAAGGTGTGAAGTGATTTACCAGCGTGTCGCCCTGATTGGCCTTGGCCTGATTGCATCCTCCATGGCGCATGCCATGCGGGCGGGCGGGCTTGCGGGTGAGATTGTGGGCACGGCACGGTCAGCCGAAACGCGCAGCGTGGCGCTGGAACTGTTCTGTGACCGCGTGACGGAAACAGCGGCAGAAGCGGTGCAGGGCGCGGACCTTGTGGTGCTGTGCGTGCCGGTGGGGGCCATGGGTGCGATTGCCGCCGAAATTGGCCCGCATCTGGCACCGGGGGCGACGGTCACGGATGTGGGGTCGGTCAAGCAGGCGGTGATTGCCGCGGTGGCACCGCACATGCCTGCGGGCGTGCATTTCATTCCGGGTCACCCAATGGCGGGCACGGAATATTCGGGGCCAAGGTCGGGCTTTGCGACCCTGTTTCAGAACCGCTGGTGGCTGCTGACGCCTATTGAAGGGACTGATCCCAATGCCCTTGCCCGCCTGCGCGGCCTGCTGGAAGGCATGGGCGCGAATGTCGACATGATGGATGCACCGCACCATGACCTTGTGCTGGCCGTGGTCAGCCATACACCGCACCTGATTGCCTATACAATGGTGGGCGTGGCCGATGATCTGCGGCGGGTGTCAAACAGCGAAGTCATCAAATACTCGGCGACGGGTTTTCGTGATTTCACACGCATCGCGGCCAGCGACCCGACGATGTGGCGCGATGTGTTCCTGACAAACAAGGACGCCACACTGGATATTCTGGGGCGGTTCACGGAAGAGCTGTTTGCCCTGCAGCGGGCGATCCGGTTGGGTGACGGTGACCATCTGTTTGATTACTTTACGCGGACAAGGGCAATCCGGCGGGGGATCATTGAGGCGGGGCAAGATACATCCGCGCCGGATTTCGGGCGTGTGGCAAACCCTGCAAAGGCCGAATAAGGTGTGGCGCGCCGGGGCCTTGCTGCTTTGGGCGGCACTGCCTGCTTTGGCCCAGGGGCCTGATACATCACTGTTTCCCAAGCCTCGGCCGGGTGGCACGGCTGAACCTGCCAGTGCGGCAGACCCTGCTGCGCCCGAGGGGCAAGAGGGGCCAGCCAGCGTTGCTGATGTGGCAACGCAGGCTGCGCTTGATGCGGTCGCCGCAGCAGCATCAGCCTCGCCCCTGCCGACAGAACCAGCGGCGGCGGCGGTCCTGGCGGCATCACCATTTCCACGCCCGCGCCCGAACCAGGACAGCGCCCCAGACGAAACTGAAGCCGAAGCCGAACTCGCAGCCGCGCCCGGGGCCGCACCGCAAGAGCGCCGCGGTTTGCTGGGCGGACTGTTTGGGCCGCCACGGCCACGTCCTGACCGGACTGCCGTTGCAGCCCCCGCACCGCGCGGCAACGGAATCTGCGGCAACCCGGTGTTGACCGGGCAGGCGGTTGACCGCATTCGCAGCCGCACCAACGGATGCGGTGTCGAAGACCCGGTCCAGATCACGGCAGTGGGCGATATTGCCCTTTCCACCCCCGCGACGATGGATTGCACTACGGCCAATGCCCTTGCCCGGTGGGTTGACGAAGGGTTGCGTCCGGCCTTTGATGGCACACAGATTGCAGGTCTGCAGGTGGCAGGCCATTACATCTGCCGCACGCGCAACAATGTGCGCGGGGCGCGGATCAGTGAACATGGGCGGGGCAAGGCGATTGATATTTCAGGCATTATTCTGGGCGATGGCACAGTGCTGACGGTGGCGGGTAACTGGAACCGCCAGATGCGCGCGGCCTATCAGGCAGGTTGCGGCATCTTTGGCACAACGCTGGGGCCGGGGTCGGATGGATACCACGAGGACCACATGCATTTTGATACGGCCAGCCACCGCAATGGCCCTTATTGCCGCTGATGGCTGATCTTTACGCCTATACCGATGGTGCCTGTTCGGGCAACCCGGGCCCCGGTGGCTGGGGTGTGCTGATGATTGCGCGCGATGGCGATGTGGTGGTGAAAGAGCGCGAGCTTGCAGGGGGCGAGGCGCTGACCACGAACAACCGGATGGAGCTGCTGGCGGCGATTTCGGCGCTTGAGGCGCTGAAAGTGGCGAGCGAAATCACGATCGTGACGGACAGCGCCTATGTCAAGAACGGCATCACCGAATGGATTGCCGGCTGGAAGCGCAAAGGCTGGCGCACGGCAGGCGGGCCGCCGGTGAAGAACGTGGATCTGTGGCAACGGCTGGATGCCGCGCAAGCGCGCCATCAGGTGACATGGCGCTGGATCAAGGGCCATGCGGGGCATGCGGAAAATGAGCGGGCTGATGCGCTGGCGCGAGGGGGCATGGCGCCCTTCAAGCCTGCCAAATGATTGAGGCTGCCGACATCGCGCTGACGCTGCGCCTGCTGGATTATGCGGCGACAGTGGTGTTTGCGCTGACGGGGGCCTTGGTGGCCAGCCGGTCGCAACTGGATGTAGTGGGGTTCATCTTCATTGCCTGCCTGACGGCGGTGGGTGGCGGCACATTGCGCGATGTGCTGCTGGACCGCCCGGTGTTCTGGATGGCTGATCCCATGGTGCTGGCGCTGGCCTCGGGTGCGGCGATTGTGGTGTTCTTCACGGCGCATCTGCTGGAAAGCCGCTATGCGGCGATGCGCTGGCTGGATGCGTTTGCCCTGGCCATTGCGGTGCCTGCGGGGGCGGCGGCGGCCTTGTCTGTGGGGGCAAGCTGGCCTGTGGTCCTTGTGATGGGCGTGATGACGGGCTGCATGGGGGGCCTCATGCGCGATGTGGTATGCAATGAGGTGCCCTTGGTGCTGCGGCAGGGCGAGCTGTATGTGACGGCGGCGTTTTGCGGGGTGGGGGCGGCGCTGATTGCGGGGCTGCTGGGGCAAACGGGGCTGGTGCCTTTGGCGGTCTGTGCGGTGGTGACGCTGACCCTGCGCGCAGGCAGCATGGCCTTTGGCTGGCGCTTGCCGGTGTACCGGTCTGCGCCACCACGGCCCGATGCCCCCAAGCGAGACGGTTGATTGCGCGACCAAGCACGCGTAGCCTAGGGCCATGGCACGCAGAAAGATCATCCCCGACACCGTCGTTTTTGCCGCCCTGCGGCATATCCTTGTGCATGAAGGCCCGCAGGCGGCATCGTTCCGGGCGGTGGGGCGGGCCACGGGCCTTGCAGCAGCCACACTGGTGCAGCGGTTTGGTAGCGCCGAGGGGATGCTGGTGGCCGCCATGCTGGATGGCTGGGATCAGGCGGATGCGGCGTTAAGCGCGGCAGCGGCAGAGGCGGCGCTGAATGAAAAGGGTGCCACGGCCCTGCTGAAAGCCTTGCCCCCTGCCCCGCCGCTGTTGGCGCAGAAGGTGTTGCAGGACCGTGCGGCAGCTTGGCATCGGCAGGTGGTGCGCGAGTTGACGCTGCGCCTGAAGGATGGGCAGGCGGCGGCAATCCTGTTTGCGGCATGGCAAGGGCGTCTGATGTGGGATGCGGCGGGTGCGCGGGGCTTTGCGCTGAAAGACGTGCTGCGCAAGCTTACTTGAGGTTTTTCCAGAACCATATCAGCGCGATGGCACCGATCACGGCCACTACGGTGCTGCCCGCAACAACAACCAGCCAGCCCGACAGGCCCAGCAGAAAACGCAAGGCGAACCAGCCAACAACTGCGCCCGCAATGCCAAAGGCGGCGGCGGTGATGAAATCCGTCTTCACGTTCATCACGCGCACGGCAATCAGCCCGGCGGCAATACCGATGACGGCAACGAAAAGGATAAGTGGCATGTTGGCCCCCCTGTTTCATGGGATATGGGGTGTGGCGGGCGGATTACAAAGGTCAGGAAAGCCGGTCAGGCAAGGTCAGCCCGCGCAACAGCTCATCCGCGGGCACGGCGCGTTTGCCTTCGCGCTGCGCCATGGTGATTTCGACGGCTCCTGTGCCACAGGCAATGGTCAACCCGTGCAACACCTGCCCCGGTGCGCCCTGCCCTGCGGCTAGGCGCGCGCGCAGCAGCTTCACACGCTCACCCTTCACATCGCACCATGCGCCGGGAAAGGGGGACAGGCCCCTGATCTGGCGGTCAACCTGTTCGGCGGGCAAGGTCCAGTCAACCCGCGCCTCGGCCTTGTCGATCTTTGTGGCATAGGTCACGCCTTCTGCCGCTTGCGGCGTGGCGCGGGGCATGTCGTTCAGCGCCTGCAGGATCAGCCGCGCGCCCATGTCCGAGAGGCGATCATGCAGGTCCTGCGTCGTCTCTTCCGCCCCGATCGGCGTGGCCTCGCGCAGCAGAACAGGGCCGGTATCAAGCCCCGCTTCCATCTGCATGATGCAGACGCCGGTTTCAGCATCACCCGCCATGATGGCACGGTGAATGGGGGCGGCCCCGCGCCAACGCGGCAACAAGGACGCATGGATGTTCAGGCAACCAAGGCGCGGCATATCCAGCACGACCTGCGGCAAGATCAGCCCGTAAGCAACCACCACGGCCACATCCGCCTGCAATGCTGCAAGAGATTGCTGCACCTCTTCGCTGCGCAGCGAAATGGGGTGGTGCACGGGCAGACCGAGTGCTGCAGCGCGGGTGTGAACCGGGCTGGGGCGGTCTTGTTTGCCACGCCCGGCGGGTCTTGGGGGCTGGGTATAGACGGCCGCAATGTCGTGCTGGGCGGCCAGCGCATCCAGCACCGGCACGCTGAAATCGGGCGTGCCCATGAAGATGATCCTCATCCGCGCACCCGCAGCTTTTCAGCCTTCTTGATCAGCATGGACCGCTTCAGGGCTGACAGATGATCAAAGTACATCTTGCCTGCCAGATGGTCGATCTGGTGCTGCACCGATGTGGCCCAAAGCCCGACAAAATCCTTGTCTTCCCAATCACCTGCGGCATTCATGAAGCGCACTGTAACTGCGCGCGGTCGTTCGATCAGCGCATAGACTCCGGGCAGGTTCGGGCTGGCTTCCTCATGCGCGTTCATCTTGGCTGACGCATGCAGCACCTGCGGGTTCGCCATGCGAATGGCCTGGCCCCGCGCATCAGACGCATCAACCACCGCAAGCGCCAAGGGCACGCCGATTTGAACGGCGGCAAGGCCTACGCCCGGCATCGCCTCCATCGTGTCGATCATGTCCTGCCAATGGGCGCGAATATCGTCGGTAATCACCTCTACCGCTGCGGCTTTGCTGCGCAGCATCGGGTGGGGCCAAGGCAAGCAAACGCGCGCCGTCATGCTGCGCTTTCGCTGCGCAGCATCAGGCCTGTTCCCGCGCGCGTTCGCGCTTCCACTTTTCCATGCGGCGGGTGATCATCTGGCGCTTCAGCGGACCCAGATAATCAATGAAAAGCTTGCCGTTCAGATGGTCAATCTCGTGCTGCACGCAGGTGGCCCACAGGCCATCAAAGGTTTCTTCCTGCGTTTTGCCGTCAAGGTCCATCCAGCGTACTGTCACCACCTTGGGGCGTGTCACATCCGCGTATTGATCGGGGATCGACAGGCAGCCTTCGTCATAGGTGTTCACTTCTTCCGAGGCCCAGATGACCTCGGGGTTCAGCAGCACCATCGGGCGCGGTGCCACCTCGGGGTCTTTGACGCAATCCATCACGATCACGCGCTGCAAGACACCCACCTGCGGCGCGGCAAGGCCGATGCCGGGGGCCGCATACATGGTGGCCAGCATATCGCCGCCCAGCACCCGCACCTCATCTGTCACTGTCACCACAGGGGCGCAGGGCTTTTTCAGACGCGGATCAGGGTGCATGACGATAGGACGGATCATATGCGGGATTTACGGCGCATGGGCGTTTGGTGCAAGAGGGTGTTGGAAAAGCACGTATCGGTACTTATGGAAGTCAGAGCGAGGACAATATGCCATCATGGAGTGAATTTATGGCATTTTTTTCTGTGTTGACGCGCATTGTAAGATTGTTTTTCCAATTAAGTATAGATAAACGGCATTAAATTCCACATTCAATGAGCGCCCAGATGACCTTTGACGAACAGATCAACCGCCGCGGCACCCACTGCGTGAAGTGGGATATGATGCAGCAGTTCTATGGTGTGCCGGCAGACGAAGGCCTTGCCATGTGGGTGGCAGATATGGAGTTTCGCCCGCCGCAGGTGGTGCAGGACGCCATCGAAGCCATGGCGGCGCATGGGGTGTACGGCTATTTCGGCGATGACAGCCGCTATCTGGCGGCGATCCAGTGGTGGATGAAGGCGCGGCATGGCTG
>JBJOQW010000055.1:0-4186 GCA_046049665.1 Pseudomonadota bacterium
TGAACGCTGACCCTGGTAGGGACAAGATTTTTTGAGATTTGACCCGTGTGATCTTGCCCCGAGCGAAGCGCGAAGGGGTCAATGGAGTGATCCACATGGAACTACGGAACGTGATCCGAAAGCCAAAATCAGCGGTTGGGCACGCCTAGATGGAATCCCCGGTTCTGCTCTTGATGGAAATCAACATCTTGCGAGCTGTACGTTCTTCACGACCTGCGATGCCAGCGCTGGCGAGCTTTTGGCGAGCGCAATATTCGTTGCTGCGGCAAGCTAGGAACATTATGAAGTATTATGTTTTTTCTTCGGTCTCGTAGCTCAACGGATAGAGCGTCCCCCTCCTAAGGGGAAGGTTGCAGGTTCAAGTCCCGCCGGGATCACCATGTTTTGCGAAAGGGCGGTCCCTGTGGACCGCCCTTTTGTCTTGTCACAGATTTCCGGCTGCAAGCTCTGCCGCGATATGATCAGCCTGCCGGATGGCCAGCGCCACAATCGTCAGCGTCGGATTTTCCGCCGCCCCCGTGGTGAATTGCGAGCCGTCGGAGATGAACAGGTTCGGAATGTCATGCGTCTGGCCCCATTTGTTCACCACGCCCTTGGTGGGGTCTTCCGACATGCGGTTGGTGCCAAGGTTGTGCGTTGACGGGTAGGGCGGCGTTGGGAAGGTGCGTGTCGCCCCGACAGCATCATACAGCGCCATGCCTTGGGCATAGGCATGGTTGCGCATCGCGATGTCATTGGGGTGATCATCGAAATGCACGTTCGGCGTGGGCATGCCGTTCTGATCAAGGATATCCTTGTTCACGGTCACGCGGTTGGTTTCCTGTGGCATGTCTTCGCCCACAATCCACATGCCAGCCATGTTTTCATAGGCATCCAGAGCAGTGGTAAATTCACGCCCCCATGCGCCCGGATCAAGGAAGGCCGCCATGAACGGCAAGCCAAGGGCCAGCGTCTCAAGCTCATACCCGCCAACAAAGCCGCGCGATGGGTCATGCCGGGCTTCATCCTGCGCGATCCCGGCCATTGTGGTGCCGCGCCACATCTTCACCGGCTTGTCGAATACGCCGTAAACCGACCCGGTCACATGGCGCATGTAGTTGCGGCCCACCTGATCAGAGGAATTCGCCAGCCCATTGGGGAACATCTCGGACGCCGAATTCAGCAGCAGGCGGGGGCTTTCAATGGTGTTGCCCGCCACGCAGATCAGCCGGGCCTTTTGGGTAACCGTGTTGCCGTCCTTGTCGACATAGACAACACCCGTCACACGGCCTTCGGCATTGTGTTCGATCTTGATGGCCATGGCACGTTCGCGCACTTCTAGAAGGCCTGTCGCCTCACCATTCGGGATTTCGGTATAGGCGGTTGACCATTTCGCACCCCATTTGCAGCCCTGAAAGCAGAAGCCCGTTTGCTGGCAGGCAATCCGGTCACCGTCATCGCGCGATTGAATGGCCATGCGCCCGGTGTGAACCTCGGTATAGCCAAGCGCCTTTGCGCCTTTTTCGAACACCTTGTAATTGTTGTTGCCCGGCAGGCCCGGCCTGTCACCCGTGCGGGTCACACCCATTTTCTCTTCTGCCAGATCATACCAAGGCGCCATTTCCGCGCCATCAATCGGCCAGTCCAGCAGGTTCGCGCCTTCGACCGCGCCATAGTTTGTCAGCGCCTTCCATTCATGGTCCTGAAAGCGCAGGCTCGCCCCTGCCCAGTGCGTGGTCGTGCCGCCAACGGCCTTTACGATCCAGGCTGGCAGGCCCGAAAAGTTCTTGGCCACGCGCCAGTCACCACTGGTGGTGCGGGTATCAAGCCAGGCCAGTTGCCCGAAACTATCCCATTCGTCATTGAGGTAATCTTCGGGCAAATAACGCCCGCCTGCCTCTAGCGCCACAACCTTGACGCCTTTCTGCACCAGCTCATTCGCCAGCGTGCCGCCACCTGCACCTGTGCCGATGATCACCACCACGGAGTCATCATTCAGGTCATATTTTGCAACGTCTACCATGATCCATGCCCCCCTTAGATCCAGCTGATGTCATCAAAGCCGCGTGTGATGTAGCCACCCTTGGAAAAGCTTTCGCCTTCATAGCCAAACAGCGGCCAGACGGCCTTTTGGTTGTACAGGCCCGTCACCAGACCCCCGCGGATCTTCTGGAAGAACGCGCCCGTTTCCATGCCGCGCAGCACATCGACGCGGTCACGCTCCCACCCCATCGCCAGATAGCTGGCATGGCCCTTGGCCGCCGCTGCGGCGTTCAGTTCGGCAATGCCTGCCTCTATCTCGGGCGCAGCCTCGACCGTGTCATAGCCTTTGACTGCCACGACATAATATTCGTCGGCAATCCGGTCATGCGGATAGATGTCGCGCGCCATCTGCACCAGCGTTGCCATCGTTTCAGGCTTCAGCGCCACCACTTCGGTGGCCCAGGCCGCATCGCGCCCGGCCACAAACCCGGCCCCCACCATGAACGTCGCCCCCGCCGCGATTGACCGCGACAAAAGCTCTCGCCGTGTCAAGCCACGGGCTTTTTCCGAATTTGTCATCATTCCCTCCCTGGGTAACATCCTTGGGTCGTCTGCCCTTCCTCCCGAAGGGCAGTTTTGTGGTCACAGGTAGCGACCACCGCGTTGCAAGACCTCGATCTGGTAACCATCGGGGTCGGCAATAAAGAAGAAGCGGGCGATCACGCTGCCAGCCGGGGCAAAATCCACCAGCTTGCGCGGAGCCAAGCCAGCGGCGGTCAGTCGGGCGTGTTCGGCATCCACATCAGCGACCGAGAATGCCAGATGCCCATAGCCATCACCCAGATTATAAGGTTCCGTGCGGCCCTTGTTGACGGTCAGTTCCACCTCGAACCCCGTTTCGGGGTTGGACAGGTAGATCAGCGTGAACGTGTCGAAATCCAGCCGGTCTGCCACCGCCAGACCAAAGGCCGTCTTATAAAAAGCAAGCGACCGCGCTTCATCCAGAACGCGAATCATCGTGTGAATGGCTTTGGCCATAACCCCTCCGCAAGCAAGCCCCGCAGGCGGGGCCAATCAGACGATCATGGGGCCTCATGCGGGCCTGCGGGTAGTAGCAGACTACTACGCCGAAAATACTTGGGGCTATTCCGCAGCTATCGCGCGCGGCACTGTCTGTTCCATATAGATCAGGCAGGTGCAGCGCAGAACGGACGCAAAGTTGGCAGGTTCGCCATGCAATTCAATGACTTCTGCGTGCAGCTTGGAGCAGAAGGCCGGCACGGAGACATTTTCGCTGGCCGCAATTGCCCCAAGAATCCCCCAATAGGTATTCTCAAGCCGGATTGACGTGCTGAGCCCGTTCAGGCGCATGCGCCGCGTGGTGACGGCATAGCGCGCAGGATCTTGATCAGCATAGATTCGGCACATGGTCGCCCCCCTTTCGCTGTCCTTGGCCAACAGCTTACGCCCACCGGAACAGGAGTCCAGTGTGGCGATGGGCCGGGTGGGTAACAATGTTGCGCAGTCAGGTGTCCAGATGTTCCACGGCCAGCGCATTGGCCTGAATGAACTCGCGCCGCGGTTCAACGACATCGCCCATCAGCTTGGTGAAAATATCATCCGCTTCGGCCAGATCTTCGACCCGCACCTGCAGCAGTGTGCGCGCTTCGGGGTCCAGCGTGGTTTCCCACAGCTGTTCGGGGTTCATTTCACCCAGACCCTTGTAGCGTTGCAGCGACAGGCCCTTTTCGCCTTCGGTCAGAATGGCCTTGAGCAGTTCGGTCGGCCCGTGGATCAGCTGCTCACGGTCTTTGCGGACAAGGCGAGCGGGGCCTTTGAAGTGATCGCGCGTCTGGGCCGATACGGCCGACAGGCGCCGCGCCTCACCTGACCGCAGCACGGCGCCATCCAGCGTGCGCAATTCTTCAACCCCGCGCAGGATGCGCGACAGGCGGATGCCATGATCCTGCGTGATGCGCCCCGTCCAGCCACGTTCATATTCCGTGGCGATCATGTCCAGCCGTTTGGCCACCAGATCGGCCACCGCTTGCAGATCAGCATCTGCGCGGCCAGCATCAAACGCCCCTGCCAGTGCTGCCTGTTCCAGAATATGGCGCGGGTAATGGGTGGGAAACGCATCCAGCACCCGGCGGAACTGACGCGCGCCTTCAATGACGCGGGCAAGGTCATTCCCGGCAATTTCCTGACCATCGGTCAGGCGCAG
>JBJOQW010000056.1:0-25518 GCA_046049665.1 Pseudomonadota bacterium
GACCAATTCCCTGCGCGCCTATGCCCGTGCAAATCAGGCTGCCGTCATTGTGCCCTTTATCCTTGGCGGTGCCATGGGCCCCGTCACCTCTGCCGGTGCCATTGCCCAGTCATTGGCCGAAACCATGGCGGGCTGTGCGCTAACACAACTGGAACGCGCAGGCAGCCCGGTGATCTTTGGCAACTTCCTGTCGAGCATGAGCTTGCGCTCTGGCAGCCCCACCTTTGGCACGCCGGAACCCGCTATCGGCAGCATGGTCATCGGCCAGCTTGCCCGCCGCCTGAACCTGCCCCTGCGCTGTTCCGGCAACTTCACCACATCCAAGCTGCCCGATGCGCAGGCCATGATGGAAGGCACGATGAGCATGCTTGCCGCCATCCATTGCGGTGCGAATTTCATCCTGCATTCCGCCGGGTTTCTGGACGGGCTGCTGAGCATGTCTTACGAGAAGTTCATGCTGGACGCAGACTTGTGCGGCGCACTTCATTCCTACCTTGATGGTATCAAGATTGATGATGACCAGTTGGCCGTTGATGCCTTTGCCCAAGTTGGCCCCGGCAACCACTTCTTTGGCTGCGATCATACGATGCGGCACTATGAAACGGCGTTCTGGGATACAGACCTGTCGGATAATGAGCCGTTCGAGAAATGGGAGGCAGCGGGGTCAACCGATGCAGCCACGCGCGCCAACAAGCTGTGGAAAAAGCGGCTGGCGGAGTATGAGGCGCCTGCGTTGGATGAGGGTGTCCGCGATGGCCTGACGGACTTTGTGGAAGGCCGCAAGCGCGAGAAAGCCGATATGTGGTATTGACCGGGGCCACATGAATGCCGACCTTGTGGTAAAGCACGGGGGCAGGCTGTGACGGTTCTTTTGGTTCTGATGATTGCGGGGCTGGCCGGGCTGATCTGGCTGGCAGCCGATGCGCATGTGCCACTGGCGCGGATGTGGCTGGCAAAGGTGCTGATTGGCGTTGCCGTGCTGATGGCCATTCTGGGCATCTGGTTTGGCTTTGCGGCTTGGGTCTGGGGGGCGGTGGGGGCTGTGGCCCTGTCCTTTGCCATTTGGTACGCCACGCGCCGCCCGCGCAATGACAAGGCCTGGATCCCCGAGGTGGCGCATGGGCTGACGGGTGATGTGCATGGCGAAGTGCGCATCCCGCATGTGCGGCGCTTTCGCTGGATGACCCGCAAAGAGGTGGTCGAACGGTGGGAGCCGCAAAGCTATGACCCGGACACGATTACATCCGTCGATCTGATCACATCAATCTGGTCCAACCCGCTGATTGCCCACACGATGGTCAGCTTCGGCTTTGCCGATGGGCGGCATCTGGTGTTTTCGGGCGAAACGCGGCGGCAGAAGGGGGACAGGTTTACCATTACGGGCGGGTTTTTCCGGCGTTTTGAGCTGATCCTGATTGCGGCGGATGAGCGGGACGTGATCCACCTGCGCACGGATGTGCGAAAGGAAAAAGTCTCGCTTTACCCTGTGCTTATGCCGCCTGACGCGCGCAAGGCGCTGTTTCTGGCCTTCGTGGGCCAAGGCAATGATCTGGCGCGCCAGCCGATGTGGTACAACACGGTGACGACGAATTGCACGACCGTGCCGTTTGAAATTGTGCGCACCATTGCGCAAGGCTTGCGCTATGACTGGCGGCTTTTGTTTTCAGGCCATCTGCCGGGGTATCTGCACAAATTGGGCGTGCTGCCTCCGGGAACGATGGCCGAACTGAACGCGCGCGCAGTGCTGCCGGTTTCAGGTGATGACGGCATGGATGACGCAGCCTATTCGGCACGGCTGCGGGCGGCCTGGCGGGGCACCTGAGGGGGCAGCTCATCCCACCCTTGCGGGCGGTCTTCGCTGTGGGCCAGCGATGCGGCCTGTCAGGGCCAAAGAGCGGTGGTTCAACGCAGCAGGCGGCGGTTGCCGTCCTTGACCACCTCGATCACGCGGCCTGTGGCCGTATCCACGCGGAACACATCCGGCGCCACGCGGTAATAGCGCCATGCGCCATCCACGGGGGGCAGGCCGTAACGGGCAGGGTTCATCAGAATGAAATGGTCGGCCACGGGAAAGGCATCACCCACCGCAAAGGCGGGAGGGCGCACCGGCATCCGAATGAACCGCGCGGTCATGGTTTTCTCGACACCACCGGCAGGGCACATGGATGCCACCAGCGAAGCGCAGCCTGCAATTGCAGGCAGTGGGCCGCTGATGGCCAAGGCAAGGATCACGGAACGCAGCATGTGGTCAAGCCTGCCAGCCCTGCGTTGCAAAATCACCCCGCCACGTTCAGTCGGGCGGGGTTATCCACAAGAAATGCGATTCAGCCGCGCTTCAGGGGGCAGGTGCTCAGCCCGAACAGCGAATAGATCGGGCAGGATGACATCAGCCCCGTGGCCAGTGGCACGATGCCAATAAGATATGCCCAGCGGTAGGTGGCATCGGCGTTCAGAAAGAATCCGGCCAGCAGTGCAAGGCCCAGCACGATGCGCAGGATACGGTCGAGGTTGCCAACATTGGTCTTGAACATGGTTTTCTCCTGTCAGTGCGGGGCGGATTGCCCCGCAATGGCATAACATTAACCATCCGGCAGGGTCCGGTCTGTGACCTTGTCACACGCGTTCAATCAAGCGTTGCGGCAAGCTGGCGCAGGGCCGTGGGGTTGGTCAGGCGCACGGTGCCGCGTTCTGTGGCCACCCAGCCCGATTTGTGAAACGCCTCCAGCCTGCGCGACACAACCTCGCGCGCCGAGCCAATGCGTGTGGCCAGTTCGGCCTGCGTCGCCTGCACTTCATCGCCATGGGCAAGGTCCAGAAGCGCTGCGGCCAGACGCGCCTCGATCCGGCCAAAGGCCACGCGCTCCAGCAGGCGCGTGACATCGGACATGCGCCGCGCAAAGGCCTGCATGACAAACTGGCGGAAGGCGGGTTCTTCATCAATCAGGCGGTTGAACAGACCCTGCGGGATCAGCACGACTTCCGCCTCGGACGCAGTGATCGCCTCGCCGCTGTAAACCTCGCCTGCCATCAGGCCCAGCGTCGTCTGGATGCAGCTTTGGCCGGGCGCAACCGTGTAAAGCATGATCTCGCGCCCCGATGGCCCGGTCAGAAACACCTCGATCGTACCGCGCAGCAGGATCAGAAAACCCTGCGCCGCATCACCGGGGCGGAACAGCACGCTGTGGGGTGGCAGGCTGCGGTGGGGCAGGGCGGCAAGAGCTGCGGCATGGGCGGGGGTCAGGTCAAGGGAAGCGATCCATGTCATGGCTGGTATCCTTTCCCAAATGCAAAAGGGGCGCAAGGCGCCCCTTTTGATGGTCAGCTTTGCGCGCCGATCAATCCATCGGCTTGAAGTTCAGGCTGGCACCTTCCTTGATGCCCGATGGCCAGCGCGAGGTGATGGTCTTGGTGCGTGTGTAAAAGCGGAAGGCATCCGGCCCATGCTGGTTCAGGTCACCAAAGGCTGATTTCTTCCACCCACCAAAGGTGTGATAGGCCAGTGGCACAGGGATTGGCACGTTAATGCCGATCATGCCCACATTGACCCGCGCCGCAAAATCGCGTGCCGTATCGCCGTCACGCGTGAAAATTGCCGTCCCGTTGCCGTATTCGTGGTCCATGGCCAGACCAAGGGCCTCTTCATAGGTTTTCGCCCGCACCGTGCTCAGCACCGGCCCGAAAATCTCTTTCCGGTAAATGTCCATGTCACTGGTGACATGGTCAAACAGGTGCGGGCCGACAAAGAAGCCGTCTTCATAGCCTTGCAGCTTGAACCCGCGCCCGTCGACCACCAGCTTGGCCCCCTGCGCAACGCCCGTTTCAACCAGCCGCAGGATATTCGCCTTGGCCGCCGCAGTCACCACCGGGCCGTAATCCACATCATTGCCCGCCGTATAGGGCCCGACCTTCAGCTTTTCGATCCGCGGGATCAGCTTTTCGATCAGCCGGTCAGCGGTTTCATCACCCACGGGCACGGCTACCGAAATCGCCATGCACCGTTCGCCTGCCGCGCCATAGCCCGCACCCACCAGCGCATCGGCGGCCTGATCCATATCGGCATCCGGCATGATGATCATGTGGTTCTTGGCCCCGCCAAAGCACTGCACACGCTTGCCATTGGAACAACCACGGCCATAGATGTATTCGGCAATGGGTGTTGACCCCACAAAGCCGATGGCGGCGATGGTGGGGTTATCAAGGATGGCGTCAACGCTTTCCTTGTCGCCGTTGATCACCTGCAGCACGCCATCGGGCAGGCCCGCCTCTTTCATCAGCTCGGCCAGCATCAGAGGAACCGATGGGTCACGCTCGGACGGCTTGAGGATAAACGCGTTGCCGCAGGCCAGCGCCGGGCCCATTTTCCACATCGGGATCATGGCCGGAAAGTTGAAGGGCGTGATGCCGGCGGCCACGCCAACGGGCTGGCGCATGGAATACATGTCAATGCCGGGGCCAGCGCTATCGGTGAATTCGCCTTTCAGCATTTGCGGCGCGCCGATGCAGTATTCAATCACTTCCAGACCGCGCTGAATATCGCCCTTGGCATCAGGAATGGTCTTGCCATGTTCACGGCTCAGTGCCTCGGCCAGCTTGTCCATGTCGCGGTTCAGCAGTTGCACGAAGGCCATCATCACGCGCGCACGGCGCTGCGGGTTGGTGGCGCCCCATTTGACTTGCGCTTCGGCAGCGCTGGCCACCGCTGCATCAAGTTCGGCCTTTGAGGCCAGCGGAACCTTTGCCTGCACCTCGCCCGTGGCGGGGTTGAAGACATCGGCAAAGCGGCCGGACGTGCCTTTGACATGGTGGCCGTTGATCCAGTGGGTCAGTTCTTGCATGGCGGTTCCTCCCTTGGGGTTTGCGGCACAATAGTCTTGCACAAATGCGGTGAAAAGCGGCAATAGATCAAAGTCATCATGCAGGAATGCAAAACATGGATTGGGATGATCTGCGCATTTTTCTGGCCGTTGCACGGGCCGAAAGCCTGACAGCGGCCGGGCGCGCCTTGCGCATTGATCCGGCTACAGTCGGGCGGCGGGTGGCGCGGCTTGAGGCGGCGATGAACGCGCGGCTCTTTACGAAATCGCAGGTCGGCTACAGCCTGACCGAAGATGGCGCGCGGCTGCTTGACCATGCCGAGGCGGTTGAACAGGCCATGACGGCGGCGACGGAAAGCCTGCAAGGCGATCAGGGGCTGACGGGGCAGATTCGCATCGGTGCGCCCGATGGCTGCGCCAATTACCTTCTGCCACAGGTGCTGACGGAAATCTGCGATGAAAATCCGGGGCTAGAGGTGCAGATCGTGGCCCTCCCGCGCGTGTTCAACCTGTCCAAGCGAGAGGCGGATATGGCCGTGGCGGTCAGCCGCCCGGAAACAGGGCGGGTGACGGCGCAGAAGATCACAGATTACCACCTGCATCTGGCGGCGCATGCAGACTATCTGGCCCGCAGCGGTGTGCCCGCAGGGCGGGGCGACCTGCGGAACCACCGGCTGATCGGCTATATTCCGGACATGATTTTTGACAAGGAACTGGACTATATGGCCGAGGCGGGCTTGGGCGCGATACCGTTCGCGTCAAACTCGGTGTCGGTGCAGCTGAATTGGTTGCGGGCAGGGGCGGGCATTGGCGTGGTGCATGACTTTGCCTTGCCCGCCGCCCCGGAATTGCAGCGCATTCTGGTGGATCAGGTCAGCCTGACGCGGGCCTTCTGGCTGATCCGGCACGAAGGCGACAGGCGGCTGGAACGGCTGAACCGCTTTGCCGGGCTGTTGATGGCGGGCCTGCGGGCCGAGGTTGCGCGGCTGGAGGCACTTGCCAGCCGGGATCGCCCGGCTTGACAGAATCCTGCGTCGGGCAGACGGTTGGGGAATATGCTGCATTGTCTGGGAGGACCAACTGCCATGATGCCCGTATCCACAATCCTGAAAGCAAAACCGTCCGAGGGTGTCATCACCGTGACGCCGGGATCAACCGTGGGGGCTGCGGCACAGCTGCTGTCGGCCAAACGCATTGGCGCGGTCATCGTGTCACCCGACGGGGCAAGGATGGTGGGAATCCTGTCGGAACGCGATATCGTGCGCGAACTGGGGCGGCGGGGCGGGGCCTGTCTGGACGATCCGGTTGAGGCGCTGATGACAAAGGATGTGGTCAGCTGCGCGCCGGGGGACCGGACGAATGACGTGCTGCAACGCATGACGGACGGGCGGTTCCGGCATATGCCGGTCATGCAGGACGGCCGGATGGTGGGGCTGATTTCCATAGGTGACGTGGTCAAGGCGCGGCTGAGCGAGCTGTCCACCGAGGTGGATGCGCTGGAAGGCATGATCAAGGGCTTTTGACGGTTCGCCCTTGCATTCCTGAACGCAATATTGTTGCGTGCGACCACGGATTGGGCAGTCGGGGAACAGTCATGCGTATCGGCCTTTATCCTGGCACCTTTGATCCGATCACCCTTGGGCACACCGATATCATCAACCGGGCCATGGCCTTGGTTGACAGGCTGGTGATTGGCGTGGCGATCAACCGGGACAAGGGGCCGTTGTTCAGTCTGGAAGAACGCGTGGCCATGGTGCAGGCAGAATGTGCGGCGATCGTGGCCAAGACGGGCGGCGAGATTGTGGTGCATCCGTTTGAAAACCTGCTGATCGACTGCGCGCGGGATGTGGGGGCCAGTGTCATTATCCGCGGGCTGCGGGCTGTGGCGGATTTCGAATATGAATTCCAGATGGTCGGTATGAACCGGGCGTTGGATGCCAGTATCGAGACGGTGTTCATGATGGCGGATGCGCGCAGGCAGGCGATTGCGTCAAAGCTGGTCAAGGAAATTGCGCGGTTGGGCGGCGATGTGGCCAAGTTCGTGCCCGCCCCGGTTGAGGCGGCGCTGGTGGCAAAGTTTCAGCGGGGCTAGCGAGATGTCCCATGATGGGACATCATTTGCCCCCAAGGAAATCAATGACTTACCTTGCAGGTTTAAGGCTTTGTTCACAATTGCCCATAGCGGCGCAGGCGTCAGTCATAGCGCAGCGCTGTCGCCTTGCCGCGAAAGATCACATAGCTGAGGATGGAATAGGCGATGATCACGGGCAGCACGATGATCGTTCCCACAAGGATGATGGCCAGACTTTCGGGCGCAGCCGCCGCCTCGTATATGGTGATGGCTTCGGGCACGACATAAGGGAAAAAGCTGTAGGCCATACCCAGAAAACCCAAGGTGAACAGGGCAATCGTCGCCACAAAGGGTAGCCATGCATAGTGGTCATTGACCATGGGCAGGCGGCGCAGTTTCCACCAGATCAGCACGACAAGCATGCCGGACAGGATGGGCAAGGGGGCAAGATACAGCATTTGTGGAAAGCCGAACCATTTGTCAAAGATGCGGTCGCTGACAAAGGGCGTGGCGAGCGAGATCGCCCCCATGCCAAGAACAACGCCCCAGATGCCGCCCTTGGCCCAGTCCACGGCCTTGCGCTGCAAATCGCCATCGGATTTCAGGATCACCCATGTGGCCCCGATAAAGCTGTAGGCGACGGTCAGAAACACCCCGGTCAGCAAAGCAAAACCAACATGCGGCACGGTCCAGGCCAGCCCCATGACATACATGCCCAGCATGAAGCCCTGGGTCAGGCCGGTCATCAGGCTGCCAATCCAGAAGGCACCATCCCATGCGCGCTTGTGGCCCAAGGGGGCCTTGGCGCGGAATTCAAAGGCGACGCCGCGCAGGATCAGGCCGATCAGCATGATGGCGACGGGCAGGTAAAGCTGCGTCAGGATCGCACCATGGGCCACGGGAAAGGCCACAAGCAAAATGCCGATGGCGAGCACGAGCCATGTTTCATTGGCATCCCAGAACGGCCCGATCGACGCCACCATGCGGTCACGTTCCTCTGGTGTGGCGAAAGGGAACAGGATCCCCACGCCCAGATCAAAGCCATCCAGCACTACATAGATCAGGATCGAGAGCCCCATGAGGGCGGCAAAGATGAAGGGCAGGTCAAGAGCGGTGATCGCGGTCATTCTGCAGCCACCATGGCGGCTGCCCCTTGGGTGCGCGGATCAGGGCCAAGGCTTTCACCCTTTGCGGCCTTGCGGGCCATGTAGGTGATCACACCCATATACGCCAGCATCAGGGCAGCATAGACCACAAGGTAAGCAATCAGCGTTGACAGAACCATGCCCGCGCCAACCGGGGCGACGGCCTGTTCAGTTGTCAGCACACCCTGCACAAGCCATGGCTGACGGCCGATTTCGGTGGTGTACCAGCCCGCCAGCGTGGCGACCCAGCCCATGAAGGCCATGCCGGACATGCCCATCAGATAGACTTTCGGCATGCCATCCACGCCGCGCCGCCACAGCATGAAGGACCCGGCCCAAGACATGACAAGCATCAGCATGCCCACGCCGACCATGATGCGGAAGGACCAGAAGACAGGGGCCACAGGCGGGTGCAGAACGGTGCCGTCTTCGGCGACAAAGTCATTCAGGCCCGGCACAACGCCCGCAGGGTCATGCTTGAGGATGATGGAGGCAAGGCTGGGGATGCCGATTTCAAAGTCGTTCGAACGCGTTTCCTCATTCGGCATGGCGAACAGCAGCAGCGGCACGTTGCCTTGGGTTTCCCAGTTGCCCTCCATCGCGGCAACCTTCTGGGGCTGGTATTCCAGCGTGTTCAGACCATGCATGTCACCGGCAAGGATCTGGACGGGGATCAGCAGCGCACCCATGATCACGCCGGTGCGGAAGGTTGATTTCGTGCCCTCGGCGCGGTCTTTCATGAGCAGGCGCAGGGCGCTGATCCCGGCCAGCAGGAAGGCGACGGTCAGGCCGGATGCCAGCAGCATATGCACAAGGCGGTAGGGCATGGAGGGGTTGAAGACGATGGCGGCCCAGTCGGTGGCATGCACGATGCCATCGCGCAGCTCATACCCCTGGGGGGTGTGCATCCACGAGTTCAGCACGATGATCCAGAAGGCAGACATGGTGGTGCCGAAGGCGACAAGGAAGGTGGCAAGGGTATGGACCCATGGTTTCACACGGGATGCGCCGAACAGCATGATGCCAAGGAAGGCAGCCTCAAGGAAAAAGGCGGTGAGCACTTCGTAAGCAAGCAGGGGGCCTGCGACGTTACCGACGGTTTCCATGAAGCCGGGCCAGTTGGTGCCGAACTGGAACGACATGGTGATGCCGGACACAACGCCCATGGCAAAGGACAGGGCAAAGACCTTGACCCAGAACATGTAGGCATCCATCCACTTGACATCGCCCGTGGCATTGAAGCGCAGCTTGAAGAACAGCAGGACCCAGCCAAGCGCGATGGTGATGGTGGGAAACAGGATGTGGAACGAGATGTTCGCACCAAACTGAATGCGCGAAAGAATAAGGGCGTCCATGCTGCGGTCCTCTATTTGGCCTGATCGGCATATAGTTGCTGCAGTGCAGAAGTCACCCAAGGAAGGTTTGCCATATGGTCGCAGGGGCTGGCTGTGCAACGGCGTGCCAAGGCAGCCGTCAAACGGGCCTAACCGCCGGTATGGCTCATGTGGCGGGTGATCTGGCCCGTAACCTTTTGGCGGGTATAGTCGAAATCATGGCCCTTGGGTTTGCGGGCAATTGCGGCGCGGATGGCCTGTTCGAGGGCTGCATCATCGGGGCTGGCGCGCAGGGGGCTGCGCAGATCGGCCATGTCTTCCTGGCCAAGGCACATGTACAACTCACCTGTGCAGGTCAAGCGCACGCGGTTGCAGCTTTCGCAGAAGTTATGCGTCAGCGGCGTGATGAAGCCGATCTTCTGGCCGGTTTCATTGATACGCACATAACGGGCCGGGCCGCCGGTACGCTCGGCCAGATCGGTCAGGCTAAAGCGTTCGGCAAGGCGCGCGCGCAGGTCCCTCAGCGACCAGTACTGATCCAGCCGCAGGGGTGACATATCCTCGCCCATGGGCATGACTTCGATGAAGGTCAGGTCGTGGCCTTCACCGGCGCACCAGTCAAGCAGGCTGAAAAGTTCATCTTCATTGAACCCCTTCAGCGCCACGGCATTGATCTTGACGCGCAGGCCCGCAGCCGTGGCGGCCTTGATGCCTTCCAGCACCTGCGGCAGGCGGCCCCAGCGGGTGATCTGGGCAAACTTCGCCTCATCCAGCGTATCAAGCGAGACGTTGATGCGCTTGATGCCACAGGCGGCAAGATCGGCGGCATAGCGTGCAAGCTGGCTGCCATTGGTGGTCAGCGTCAGTTCCTGCAAGGCGCCGCTGTCCAGATGGCGCGACATGGCGCGGAAGAAGGTGAGGATGCCCTTGCGCACCAAAGGCTCACCCCCGGTGATGCGCAGCTTTTGCACGCCCATGTCGACAAAGGTGGAACACAGGCGGTCAAGTTCCTCCAGGGTCAGGAGATCGGCCTTGGGCAGGAACGTCATGTTTTCCGACATGCAATAGGTGCAGCGAAAATCGCAGCGATCGGTGACCGACACGCGCAGGTAACTGATGTCACGGGCAAAGGGATCGGTCAGCTTTTCCATGGGGGAAGGGTAGGCGCAGAAACGCACAACTGCAAGGCTTGCAGGGGCACGTTCTGCACAGTAGTCTGGCCCCATGTTTAGCAACCGTACCCTTTCTGTCTCGCTGGCGCTGCTGACCCTGTCGGGCTGCGCGTCCTTTGCCCCTGCTGCCGTAGAGCCGCCGCCAGAACCCGCGATTGCAGCCCCGCCGCCCAATCCCGGCGGCGTTCTGGGGGCCAATGGCCAATCGGCCGATGCGCTTGACCAATCTTCGGACGCCGAAATCGCCGCGGCAACGGCCGCCCCCGAACCGGCGGCTGAGCGTGAGTTGGGCCGCGTGGTGGTGGCGCTTGGCAGCCCGGCCGAGCAGGGTTTCTGGATCAAGACCCAGCTTGCCGCCGTGCCCGGCAAAGGGCGTGTGGTCACTTCTGGCGGGCAGTCGGTGAATGTTGACCTGATTCCCGGAACAGGCAGCGCGCTGCTGTCGCTTGCGGCGTTTCGGCAATTGGGGCTAAGCCTGACGGATTTGCCGGAAGTAACGGTTTTCGCGAACTGACGGGGTTTTTTGCTGAAATCCCCGGGGGTTTCACACCCCCCATGCCATTGGTCTCTTGAACCAATGGCGAGACCAATGGCAAACCCGTGGGATATTTGTGGACAGATGAAAGCACAAAGAGCGCGTGCTTTATGCCAGATACTTTGCGGCTTCCTTGCGGGCAAAGGATTTGAGTTTGTCGCCATGTTCGGCCAGCCAATCAGCAGTGCGCGGGGCGTCATGCTTTGACAGGTCGCGCAGCCACCAGGCGATGGCTTTCTGGATGAACCAGTCACGATCGGGTGCCAGGGCAACGCACCAGCCCAGAACGCGGTCGCGGATGGCACGGTCGGCGTCGGTGGGGTGGTTCTGCTTGGTCCATGGCAGGGTCATGACCAGTGCGGCGCGGCGGGTCCACATGTTTTCGTGGCCAATCCAGCCTTCGACATGGTCAAGGCGGGCAGGGTCGGCGACCAGCCGTTTTTGCCCGGCAATGCAGGCATGGTCGGCAAGGGCCCATGCATCAAACTGCGGCACCCAAGCGGCGATCAGCGCCCATGCGGCATCATCGGGGCGGATGCGCGCCTGCGTCAGCAGTTTGGCAGCGGCAACGCGCGCTTCGTGGATATCGGTGTCCCATAGGTCGGCGGCAAGCTGGATGCGTTGGTCAAGCGTGGCCGCGGCGCGCCATTCGGCAACCAGTGCCTCGACCTCCGGGACGGGAATGCCAAGGTAGCGGCGGGGGGCCTTGTGATAGGCGGCCATGTCGGCAGCCTTTGCGGCGTCTGCCTGTGATTCCAGTTGGGCCAGCGCATCTGTGATCATGGCGCGATCCCGGTTGGCGCGCCGTCAATGGTCTGGGTGTTGCGCGTGCTCCAATAGTCACGCAGGCCCGTGTCACCTTTTTCTGTTGCCCAATCGTGCAGAACAGGGCGGTCGGCGACAAAATCCATAAAGGGCACGGCAAAGCCGCAAGACGATTGCACAAGGTCGATCGCTACATCGAAAATCTGCCGTGCGCCGGGCAGGCCGGGCAGATGCGCCGCAAGGCTGGGCCAATCGGCATCATCGCGGTGGATGACGCGGGCTGTGCCATAGGCGCGCAGGATCAAGGGGCGCTTTTCGAACCCGCACCACATGAGCGTGATGCGCGGATCGGCGGCCACATGGGGCGCCGTTTCATTGCCAGAACCGGTCAGGTTCAGCCACAGGATGCGCGTGGGCGACATGACGCGCAGGGCATCCATGCCTTTGGGCGACAGGTTCACGCGGCCTTGCGCGGGGGCCGTGGCCACAAAGAACAGGTGCTGTTCTGCGATGAACGCGGTCTGATCGGCCTGCAGTTCGCTGTAGCGTTTTCCCATAACCTATTCCACAGTCACGGATTTTGCCAGATTGCGGGGTTGGTCGACATCGGTGCCTTTGGCGATGGCCGTATGGTAGGCCAGAAGTTGCGCAGGCACGGCATACAGGATGGGCGCAAAAGTTGGGCTGACCTCGGGCATGGTGATGCTGCGCCAGACATCTGTGCCAGCCTCGGCCACGCCTTGTGCATCAGACACCAGCAAGACCTTGCCATGGCGCGCCATGACCTCTTGCATGTTCGAGACTGTCTTGTCGAACAACGTATCGCGTGGGGCCAGCACCACAACGGGAACGGCCTCGTCAATCAGGGCGATGGGGCCATGCTTCAGTTCACCCGATGCATAACCTTCGGCGTGTATGTAGCTGATTTCCTTCAGTTTCAGCGCGCCTTCAAGGGCCATGGGGAACATGGCCCCGCGGCCCAGAAACAGCACATCCTGCGCGCGGCTTAGATCATCGGCGATGGCGGCAATGGGCTTGGACAGGGTCAGCGCATGGTTCATCAGGCCCGGTATGGCGCGTAGTGCAGCAAGGTGTGTGGCAAGGCCCGCGGCATCAAGGCGGCCACGGTCTAAAGCCGCCTTCAGCGCCAGCAGTGCAAGCACGGTCAACTGGCAGGTAAAGGCCTTGGTCGAGGCGACGCCAACCTCAACCCCTGCCATGATAGGCAAGGAAAGGTCACTTTCGCGGGCAATTGATGAGGTCGGGACGTTCACAACTGATACGACTTTGGCAACCTTGTCGCGTGTATAGCGCAGGGCGGCCAGCGTATCGGCGGTTTCACCGGATTGCGACACGAAGAGCGCCCATGAACTGGGCGACATCGGCGGTTCGCGGTAACGGAATTCAGAGGCGATATCCACCTCTGCGGGCAGGCCAGCAATCTGTTCAAACCAATACTTGGCCACATGGCAGGCATAGCTGGCCGTACCGCACGCGACAAGCGTGATCCGGTCTACGCCAGTAAAATCAACTGCTTGCGGCAGGTTGATGAAGTCGCCTTGCAGGTAATGCTTCAACGCATCGGCAATGACGCCGGGTTGTTCGGCAATTTCCTTGGCCATGAAATGCTTGTAGCCGGCCTTTTCGATCCGGGTAGCATCAATCTGGATCGTGCTGACGGGGCGGTTGGCAATGCGCCCCTCGGCATCACGGATCTGCGCGCCTGCCCGGGTGATGACCGCCCAGTCACCCTCTTCCAGATAGGTGATGCGGTCGGTCAGGGGGGACAGGGCAATGGCATCAGAGCCCACAAACATTTCGCCCTCGCCATGGCCGATGGCCAGAGGAGATCCCTTGCGCGCAGCAACGATCAGGTTTTCTTCGCCGTCAAACAGAAAGCACAAGGCAAAGGCGCCGTGCAAGCGTTTGAGGGTGGCCTCGGCCGCCGCCACGGGATCAAGACCCTGATCCATGTGCATCTTCGTGAGCAAGGCAACGGTTTCAGTATCGGTTTCCGATTCCCAGGCAAGGCCAGCGGCGGCCAGTTCGGCGCGCAGTTCACGGAAATTCTCGATGATCCCGTTGTGCACGACGGCCACGGCACCGGCCTTGTGCGGGTGGGCGTTGGTGACGGTGGCGGCACCATGGGTTGCCCAGCGGGTGTGCCCGATGCCGGCTTTTCCTGCGAGCGGCTGATGCACCAGCAGGTCAGACAGGTTCACAAGTTTGCCCACGGCGCGGCGGCGATCAAGCGTGCCATTGTGAATGGTGGCGATGCCGGCGGAATCGTAACCGCGATATTCCAGCCGCTTGAGGCTTTCGACCAAAAGCGGGGCAACTTCATGATCGCCAAGAATGCCAATAATTCCGCACATTTACGAACCTTTCTTCGCAGACTTGATTGCCCGCAGTCGTTCCATCAATCGCAGTCCCAGACCGGGTTTTGTCACCTGACCCGCCCGACCGATTGCCAAGGCACCTGCCGGGATATCGGCTGTAATGGTGCTGCCTGACCCTGTGACAGCGTCATCGCCCACGGTGACGGGGGCCACAAGCATGGTGTCAGACCCGATGAAAGCACGTTTGCCGATGGTGGTGCGGTGCTTCATCACACCATCATAGTTGCAGGTGACAGTGCCAGCACCAATATTGGTGAAATCGCCGACATCGGCATCGCCAAGGTAGGTCAGATGGCCCACCTTGACGCCTTCACCCAGCACGGCATTCTTGATTTCGACAAAGTTGCCGACATGCACATCTTCGGCCAGTTCGGCACCGGGGCGCAGGCGGGCAAAGGGGCCGACATCGGCCCCACGGCTGACATGGCAGCCTTCCAGATGGCAAAAGCCCTTGATTTCGGCACCGGATTCGATGGTGACGCCGGGGCCGAAGATGACGTTGGGGCCAATGATGGCATCGCGGCCGATGAAAGTATCAAGCGCGAAGAACACGGTTGTGGGGGCGGTCAGCGTGACGCCATTGTCCAGCGCCTCGGCGCGGGCGCGGGTCTGGAAGGCGGCCTCGGCGGCGGCAAGTTCGGCGCGGGTGTTGATGCCAAGCGTTTCAGCCTCATCACAGAGCACCACACCGGCAGAATGGCCTGCCGCGCGGGCGAGGGCGACGATATCGGGCAGGTAGTATTCGCCGCTGGCATTGTCATTGCCGACTTGCGCGATCAGGGTGGCAAGGGTGGCAGCGTCAGCACAGATAACGCCGGAATTGCAAAGGGTTATGCTGCGTTCTTCGGGTGATGCATCCTTGAATTCGACAATGCGTTCAAGGCTATCACCATGCACAATCAGGCGGCCATAGCGGCCCGGATCAGCGGCATGAAAGCCAAGCACCACAACGGCATGGCGGGCGCGGGCCTCGGCCATTTTCTCGAGCGTGTCGGGGCGGATAAAGGGGGTGTCGCCATAGAGGACAAACGCATCGCCGGAAAAATCGGTCAGGGCGGGCAGGGCCTGTGCAACCGCATGGGCGGTGCCCAACTGTTCTGATTGCAGCACGATGGTGGCGTCAGGATCAAAGGCGCGCGCGCCCTTGGCCACTTGCTCGGCGCCGTGACCGGTGACCACCACGACGCGATCCGGGGCAAGAGACTGGCCGGCGCGTAACGCATGATGCAGCAAGGGTGCGGCACCGACGCGGTGCAGAACCTTTGGCAGATCGGAATTCATGCGGCTGCCCTGACCAGCGGCCAGAACGATCAAAGCGACTGCCATTTTGCCCCTTCCCTTTGTTTTGCGCACCTTTTACCCCGAAAGCAGGGCTCTGCAAGGGGCGCAGTCTTCACGCAAGGTTACAATATGCGAACAGTGGTCTTTGATCTGGACGGCACGTTGGCAGATACCAGTGCAGATTTGCTGGCGGCGGCCAACGCGTGCTTTCGCGGACTTGGCCATGGTGATGTGCTGGGGCCTGCGGACACGCTGACGGCATTCCATGGTGGGCGGGCCATGTTGCGGGCGGGGTTTGAGCGGTTGGGCAAACCCCTGGAAGAAGCCGAGGTGACCCGGCTTTATCCAGTTCTGCTGGCAGCCTATGCGGATGGGATTGATACCAACACGCGGCTTTATCCGGGCGTTGTCAATGCGTTGGAGGTTTTGGCCGGGCAGGGCTACAAACTGGCCATTTGCACGAACAAGCCGGCCGGTTTGGCCGAAACGCTGGTCACGCGCTTGGGAATAAGGCCCATGTTTGGCAGCCTTGTGGGGGCAGATACATTGCCGGTACGCAAGCCCGATGTGGCGCCTTACCGGTTGGCGGTGGAACAGGCGGGCGGCGATATGGCCCGGTCGATGCTGGTGGGTGATACGGAAACGGACCGCAAGACTGGCCTTGCGGCGGGGGTGCCGGTGGCCTTGGTGACATTCGGGCCCGAGGGGGCAGGGGTGGCACGGATGAAGCCGGAGGCGCTGTTGCACCATTATGACGACCTGCCGGATCTGGCGGCGCGCTGGCTGGCGTAACCTGCGGAGAAGGCGGAGAAGGTTGTGTTCATCGGGCCGGTTAACGGCGAGTAAGACGTGAGGGTTTGGCATGGCACCGGGCCAGACCACAGCCATGGGTGCCTTTGCTGTGCGGTGCGTTCACCAGGCGTGAGGAATCAGGCACGGAAGGGCTGGGCGATGGTCAGACAGGTTCCACTGTGACCGCTGTGCCAGAGGCAGAAACCATCATCATGGATTCGCCTGACCCGACAGCGCCGTAATCCAGATCAACGCCGATGATGGCATTGGCGCCGCGGGCAGCGGCCTCGGTCTCAAGTTCCTTCAACGCCTCATCACGGGCATCGCGCAGGACCTGTTCATAGGCCCCGGCGCGACCGCCGACGATATCGCGGATCGAGGCGAAGAGGTCTTTGAAGATGTTGGCGCCCATGATCGTCTGGCCGGTGACGATGCCGTGATAGGCGGTCACGCGGTAGCCTTCGATGGATGTGGTGGTGGTGATGATCATGGCGGCGGGGCCGCGCGGGGCAAAGGGACCGGTCTGGCGGGGGACGTTGGGCAGGGACATGGCGCACCTATTTGTAAGGGTATCGGCAAGCTAGGGGCGGGTGGCCGGTGCCGCAAGGGGGATGCGGGGGGTGGTGCGCTGTAGCGCACCCTACGCAGGGGGAAGGTGTGCGTTGGTGTGTGGGGGATGCGCGGGGGGGTGCGCTGTAGCGCACCCTACGCAGGGGGAAGGTGTGCGTTTGTGTGCGGGGGATGCGCGGGGGTGGTGCGCTGGAGCGCACCCTACCCATGTGGCAGGCGTGGTGGAGGATGTTGACGGGCGCGGTGGGTGCGGCCATACCGGGCCCATGCGCGCGCCATCACCCCATGCTGTGACCTTTGTGCTGATCACCGTGTTTATGGACATGGTGGGGTTTGGCCTGATCATGCCGGTGCTGCCTGCGCTTATTCAGGACGTGGGCGAGATGTCGGTGGCCGATGCCACGCGCATTGGCGGGTGGATGTTTGCGGCCTTTGCGCTGACGCAGTTTGCCTTCAGCCCGTTGATGGGCAACCTGTCTGACCGGTTTGGGCGCAGGCCCCTGTTGTTGCTGGCGGTGTTCGGGCTGGGGGTGGATTATCTGTTTTCCGCCCTTGCCCCTACGATTTTCTGGCTGTTCGTGGGGCGCGCGATTGCGGGCTTGTGCGGATCATCATTTGTGATTGCCAATGCCTATATCGCCGATGTGACGGCGCCCGAAGAACGCGCCAAGGCGTTTGGCATGATCGGGGCGGCCTTCGGGGTGGGCTTTGTGCTGGGGCCTGCGATCGGGGGCTTGCTTGGCACCTATGGGCCACGTGTGCCGTTTTATGTGGCGGCGGTGATCTCGCTTTTGAATTTCGCCTACGGCTGGTTCGTGCTGCCGGAAACCCTGCCGCGTGAAAAGCGGCGTCCGTTTGAATGGCGCAGAGCAAACCCCTTTGGAACCCTGGCGGTGTTCCGGACCTATGCGGGGGTGCTGCCCCTGTGCATGGTGTTCGGCCTGTATTTCTTTGCAAGTGCGATTTACCCGGCGATCTGGCCCTTTTGGGGTGAGGCGAAGTTTGGTTGGGGTACGGGGATGATCGGGCTGTCGCTGGCGGCGTTCGGCATTATCACGGCGGTGTTTCAGGGTTTTGTGACGGGTCCGGCAGTGGCGCGCTATGGCGAGGTGCGCGTGGCCGTGATCGGCATGGTCAGTGCGGTGATTGCGGCGGTTGGCTATGGCTTTGCGGGCGGGCTGGGTGTTGTGATCTTTTTCATGCTGGTGCATGGGCCGGAGGGCTTTGTACACCCGATGCTGACGGCGATCATGTCAAAGGCGGTGCCGGATGATGCGCAGGGCGAATTGCAGGGGGGAATTTCATCGGTGATGAATCTGGCGATGCTGGCGGGGACGATTTTCTTTAGCCAGGTCTTTGCCTATTTCATGGATGAGGGGCGGGTGAACCCATCGCCGGACGTGGCCTATTTCGTGGCGGCGGGCTTGCTTGCGGTGGTGTTCGGGCTGTTCATGGCAACCAAACCAAAGGCGGCAGATGTCTGAGCGGTTTACGGGAAGTTTCACGCAGCAAGAGCCGATCCCGGATGAGGGGATAGCGGCGGCGATGGCGGTGCTGCAGCACGGGCGGTTGCACCGCTACAACGTTGCGGCGGGTGAGGTGGCGGAAACGGCCTTGCTGGAGGAAGAATTCGCCGATCTGGTGGGGGCGCGCTACTGTGTTGCGGTGGCCTCGGGCGGGTATGCTATGTGCACGGCGCTGCGGGCCCTGGGCGTGGGGCATGGCGACAAGGTGCTGTCAAACGCGTTCACGCTGGCACCTGTGCCGGGGGCGATTGCGGCGGTGGGGGCGGTGCCGGTATTCGTTGAGGTGACGGACGAGCTGACGATCGATCTGGATGATCTGGCGGCAAAGGTGGGGCAGGCAAAGGTACTGCTGCTCAGCCATATGCGCGGGCATATTGCGGATATGGACCGGCTGATGGCCATCTGCGATGCGGCGGGTGTGCGGGTGATCGAGGATTGCGCGCATACGATGGGGGCGCGGTTCCGGGGCGTGCCCAGCGGGCGGCATGGGGTGGCGGGCTGCTATTCGATGCAGACCTACAAGCATGTCAACAGCGGCGAAGGCGGCTTTCTGGTGACGGATGATGCGGTGATGGCGGCCAAGGCTGTGCTGCTGTCAGGGTCATACATGCTCTATGCGCGGCACAGGGCGGCCCCGGCACCCGAGGTGTTTGAAGGGTTGCGACTGGATGTGCCGAATATCAGTGGCCGGATGGATAACCTGCGGGCGGCCATCCTGCGGCCACAGTTGCGCCTGCTGGAGGAGCGGCGTTTGCGCTGGCTGGCGCTGTACCGGGGCTTAGAGGCGGGGCTTGCGGGTGTGCCGGGCCTGCGGCTGACGCGGCGGCCGGATGAGGAAGAGCTGGTGGGATCCTCCTTTCAGTTCATGCTGCCGGGGTGGGAGGGCGCGCGCATGGCCGCACTTGTGGCGCGTTGCCTTGCCCGGGGGGTTGAACTGAAATGGTTTGGCGCGGCTGATCCCGTGGCCTTTACCAGCCGCTACAGCCATTGGGCCTATGCCAACCCGCCGGTGCTGCCCCAGACGGACAAGGTGCTGGCGGGGCTGATTGATATGCGCGTGCCGCTGACGTTTTCGCTGGATGACGTGGCGCTGATTGCGCGGATCATCAGGGGCGAGGTGATGGCCGTGGCGCAGGCGGATGTGCTGGATGTGGCGCTGTCCAGCGGTGGGGATTGATGGCGACGGAAAAGCCGCCACTGACGCCGCAAGAAAAGAAAGCGCTGTCTTATTCAAAGGACCGGCGCAATACATATGGTCAAAATGCAAAGGCTGCGCGCAGACGGATCCCGCTGCGCAAGGCGGCGGCAATCCGGGCGGCGCGGCATGGCGACAAGGTGGCAATAGCTACGGCAGAGGTCGATGAAGTGGCCCTTCTGCCACCCCGTCGGGGGTGGTGGAAAAAGTCGCCGGATGAGGCCTTGGGAAAAGTATTGGCGCGCAAGCGCGCCTGGCGGGACGCGTTGAACAAGCGGGCAGAGTCAACTGCCAAATCAAAAGGCAACGTGGACACGCCGGAATGAGGCGCGCCCGTCTGCCGGGGCCGCGCTGGCTGTTGCGGTTGCGCAGGCGGCTTGTGTGGCTGCTGGTGGCGATTGTGGCCGTGCCGGGGCTGCTGGATGTGGCGATTGGCCTTGCGCACCCCATGGTTGACGGGCGGCAGACCTGCCGCATGGTGCAGGTGGTGGATGGCGATACGCTGCGCCTGTGGTGCCGCGATACAGGGCTGGAAAGCGCGCGGCTGACGGGGTTTGATGCACCCGAACTCTTCTCGCCGCAGTGTTTTGCCGAAACGCTGGCGGCGCATCAGGCGAAATGGGCCTTGCGCTGGGTGATCTGGCGGGCTGACGGCCTGCAGATGACGCGCGAAGGGCAAGATCGCTATGACCGTGCGTTGATGGGCCTTTCAGATGCCGGGGGAGCATTGGCCACGCAAATGATTGCCGCCGGGCATGCGCGGCAATACGGTGGCGGTCAGCGCGGTGGTTGGTGCGGGGGATAAGATGCAAGTCAGGCGGATCGGGCGGCTGTCAGCCGAAGTGCGGGTGGGTGACCTTACGGTGATTGCCCTGTCAGACGGGCAGACGGTGATGCCCGCCACGCATCTGCGGGGCAGAGATGGTGCGGCACTGTCAGAGGCGGAATTGCAGGGCGCAGACCTTGTGGACGGCAAGCTGCGCCTGCAGGTCAATGCTTTTGTGGTGAAAGGCCCGGAAGGCTGCCTGCTGATTGATACGGGTGCGGCAGATGCCTGGCACCCGGTGCTGGGCCTTATGCCACAGGCGATGGCCGAAGCGGGGATTGCGGCGGATGACATCACGGTGGTGGCGCTGACGCATACACATGTTGACCATATTGGCGGGCTGGTGCGGGCGGATACGGGCTTTGCCTTTCCGCAGGCACAAACGGTCTTTGTGCCCGAAGCCGAGATGGGCCTGTTCCGGGCCGAGGCGCGTATGGCGCGCGTGCTGCCGCGCGCGGTGATGATGCAGCCGGGCGAAGGCGTGATGCCGGGCGTCGTGGCCGTTGCAGCACCGGGGCACGAGGTGGGGCATACGGCCTTTCTGGTGGGGGGCAGCCTGCTGATCTGGGGCGATATCATCCACCACCCGGCCATTCAATTCGCGCGGCCAGAGGTGACATGGGTCTATGACACCGATCAGGATCAGGCGCGCACCACGCGCCTGTCACTGATGGCGCGTGCGGCGGCCGAAAACTGCCCGGTTGCAGGCGCGCATCTGGCCTTTCCGGGCATCGGGCGGATCAGCGTGGCGGGTGATGGCTATGCCTTCCACCCCGTCGCGCTGGCCCGACAGCCTGCCTGAGCGCGGCCCCACAAAAGCCATTTCCAACCACCCGAACACGCCTTCACTTTGGCCCCAAATATCCTCGCCGAAGGCTCTGCCTGCCTGCCCCATGTGCCACCGTTCAGAACCGCGCCACGGCAGTGCCGTCCCGAGGGGGTCAATCCCCCGCAGGGACGGCGGCCCCTTTCAGGCATCCCCAGTGTCGCAGCCCTCTGATTTCCTGCGGCCTTTGGTTGACCCTGCCCGGTGCGCAGAGTAAACCCTTGCGCAGTGGGATAAGGGGCCCGGCAGTGGCCCTGACCCGTCGCCAGACAGCAAGGGTTTTCAAGACCTTTGTGCCAGACAAAAAGGAGTGCGCACCTTGGACATTCTTCTGAGGGAATATCTGCCTATCCTGATTTTCCTGGCCATTGCTATCGGACTTGGCCTTGTGCTGATTCTGGCTGCAGCCGTCTTGGCCGTGCGCAACCCCGACCCGGAAAAGGTTTCAGCCTATGAATGCGGCTTCAACGCCTTTGATGATGCGCGCATGAAGTTTGATGTGCGCTTCTACCTTGTGTCGATCCTGTTCATCATCTTTGACCTTGAAGTGGCCTTCCTGTTCCCATGGGCCGTGGCCTTTGGTGACATCAGCATGACGGCGTTCTGGTCGATGATGGTGTTTCTGGCCGTGCTGACCATCGGCTTTGCTTACGAATGGAAGAAGGGGGCGCTCGAATGGGAGTGATGCCAAATACTTTGCAGACAGGTGCGAACACGGCGGGCGGTGATGCCGATGTGGCCACCCGCGCCCTGAATGCCGAACTGCAAGACAAGGGGTTTTTGCTGACCTCGACCGAAGACATCATCAACTGGGCGCGCAATGGCAGCTTGCACTGGATGACCTTTGGTCTGGCCTGTTGTGCCGTTGAAATGATGCATACCTCGATGCCGCGCTATGATCTGGAACGTTTCGGCACAGCCCCCCGCGCATCCCCGCGTCAGTCGGACCTGATGATCGTGGCGGGCACCTTGACCAACAAGATGGCGCCTGCGTTGCGCAAGGTTTATGACCAGATGCCAGAGCCGCGCTATGTGATTTCCATGGGGTCCTGCGCCAATGGCGGTGGGTATTACCATTACAGCTATTCGGTCGTGCGCGGCTGTGACCGGATCGTGCCGGTTGATATCTATGTGCCCGGCTGCCCGCCCACGGCTGAAGCATTGCTTTACGGCATTCTGCAGTTGCAGCGGAAAATCCGCCGCACAGGCACGTTGGTGAGGTAGGCATGAGCGACGCTTTGCAAGAACTGGGTGCCTATATCGCGCTGAAACAGCCGAATGCGGTGATTGATACGTCAGTCGCCTTTGGTGAGCTGACGGTCACGGTGCAGCCGGTGGCGCTGGAAGGCTTTGTCGATTTTCTGCGGCTGGATGCAAGCTGCCGGTTTTCATCGCTGGTGGATATCACGGCGATTGATCACCCCGAGCGGGTGGAACGCTTTAACGTGGTTTACCACTTCCTGTCGATGTATCAGAACCACCGCATCCGCGTGAAAATTGCCGTGCGCGAAACCGATATGGTGCCGTCGATCCACGACATTCACCCAAGTGCGAACTGGTTTGAACGCGAAGTGTTCGACATGTTCGGCATCCTGTTTTCGGGCCACCCTGACCTGCGGCGGATCCTGACGGATTACGGCTTTCGCGGCTATCCGCTGCGCAAGGATTTCCCGACGACGGGCTATACCGAGGTCCGCTATGACGCGGTGCAAAAGCGCGTGGTTTATGAACCGGTCAGCCTGGTGCAGGAATACCGTCAGTTTGATTTCATGTCCCCATGGGAAAGCGCGCAATACGTTCTGCCGGGTGATGACAAAGCGGGGGCGAAATGATGGACGGTGATATCCGGCGCAACAGCTATGACGACGGGTCGCAAGACCGTTTGACGGGTGAGCAGCAGATCCGCAACTTCAACATCAACTTCGGCCCGCAACACCCTGCTGCGCATGGCGTTTTGCGCCTTGTGCTGGAGCTGGACGGCGAAATCGTTGAACGCTGCGATCCGCATATCGGCCTGTTGCACCGCGGCACGGAAAAGCTGATGGAAAGCCGGACCTATCTGCAGAACCTGCCCTATTTCGACCGGCTGGATTATGTGGCGCCGATGAACCAGGAACATGCCTGGTGTCTGGCGATCGAACGGCTGACGGGCACCGTGGTGCCACGCCGCGCGCAGCTGATCCGCGTGCTGTTCTGCGAGATCGGGCGGGTCTTGAACCACTTGCTGAACGTGACGACGCAGGCGATGGACGTGGGCGCGCTGACGCCGCCCTTGTGGGGCTTTGAGGAACGCGAAAAGCTGATGGTGTTCTATGAACGGGCATCGGGCGCGCGGTTGCATGCGGCGTATTTCCGCCCCGGCGGGGTACATCAGGACCTCACACCGCAACTGATTGAAGACATTGATCAATGGGCGGTAGAATTTCCGCGCGTGATTGATGATATTGACACGCTTCTGACCGAAAACCGCATCTTCAAGCAGCGCAATGCGGATATCGGCATTGTCACGGAAGATGACATCCAGAACTGGGGTTTTTCAGGGGTGATGGTGCGGGGGTCCGGCCTTGCATGGGATCTGCGCCGCAGCCAGCCCTATGAATGCTATGACGAAATGGAATTCCAGGTTCCGGTCGGCAAGAACGGCGATTGCTATGATCGCTATCTGTGCCGGATGGAAGAAATGCGCCAGTCAACCAACATCATTCGGCAGTGCATTGCGAAACTGCGGGTGGAAAAGGGTGATGTGCTGGCACGTGGCAAGATCACGCCGCCAAACCGGGGTGAGATGAAGCGGTCAATGGAAGCGCTGATCCACCATTTCAAACTGTACACCGAAGGCTTCCACGTGCCCGCAGGTGAGGTCTACGCGGCGGTTGAGGCACCGAAGGGTGAATTCGGGGTGTATCTGGTGGCCGATGGGACGAACAAACCCTACCGCGCCAAGATCCGCGCGCCGGGTTTCCTGCATCTGCAGGCGATGGACTACATCTGCAAAGGCCACCAACTCGCTGATGTTTCAGCAATTATCGGCACGATGGACGTCGTGTTCGGGGAGATTGATCGTTAATGCTGCGCCGCCTTCATCCTGTTCAACCGGCGTCATTCGCCTTTACACCCGCTAACCTTGCTTGGGCCAAAGGGCAGATTTCGAAATACCCAGAGGGGCGGCAGGCAAGTGCCATCATCCCGCTATTGTGGCGTGCGCAAGAGCAGGAGGGGTGGCTTTCGCGGCCTGCGATCGAGCATATCGCGGATATGCTGGGCATGGCCTATATCCGGGCATTGGAAGTGGCGACGTTCTACTTCATGTTCCAGCTGCAACCCGTTGGTTCTGTTGCACATATTCAGGTTTGCGGCACGACAAGCTGCATGATCTGCGGGGCAGAAGACCTTGTGGCGGTCTGCAAGGAGCTGGTGGCGCCGAAAGCGCATCAGCTGTCGGCAGACGGCAAGTTCAGCTGGGAAGAAGTGGAATGCATGGGGGCCTGTGCCAATGCGCCGATGGCGCAGATCGGCAAGGATTACTATGAGGACCTGACGCCGGAAAAGCTGCGCGATCTGATCGGGCGGTTCTCGAAGGGTGAGGTGCCGGTGCCTGGGCCGCAGAACGGGCGCTATGCGGCGGAACCGTTGAGTGGGCTGACAAGCCTGAAGGACCATGATTCAGGCCGCACGCAGTATAATGCAAGTGTGCAGGCGGCAGTGGACCTGCGCGATACGGTGAAGAAGATTGACGGGACCGAAGTTCCTTTGCTGACACCATGGCTGGGCAAGGCCAAGCCCGTGACGCCCGCCAAAGGTGAGGCGAAAGAGCCCAAGCCGGGCAAGGGTGCTGTGGCCGACGCCAGCGGTGCGACGGTGCAAGAGGCACCAGCACGGTCCAAGGGCAAGCCTGTGGCAGATGGCAATGCGCCAAATGCAACGCCAGCGGCCACGCCCGAGGCGAAGGTTCCGGGGGCTGCGCAAAAGCCAGCGGGGCTGACGGCGGCACGTGGGGGCCGCGCGGATGATCTGAAGGTGATCGTGGGGATCGGGCCAAAGCTGGAGGCGCTGTGCCACAAGCTGGGGTTCTTCCATTTCGATCAGATTGCAAACTGGACAGCGGCAGAAATTGCCTGGGTGGATGAGAACCTTGAAGGCTTCAATGGGCGCGTGACGCGCGACAAATGGGTGGATCAGGCGAAAGATCTGGCTGCCAAAGCGAAAGGCCAAGGCTGAGGGATAATGAACAAGGCCCCTGCACGAGGGCCATCAGGGAGAGTGAGAC
>JBJOQW010000057.1:0-10157 GCA_046049665.1 Pseudomonadota bacterium
CTCGGCCCGCGCAAAGGCATCCGTATGGCCTGCAAGCTCCAGCGGCACGGCCACGTTTTCCAGCGCGGTCATCGTCGGGATCAGGTGGAATGACTGGAACACCACACCCATCTTGTCGCGCCGGAATCGCGCCAGCGCATCTTCGTTCATGGCTGTCAGATCATGCCCCAAAGCGTGGATCGAACCGCCTGTCGCACGTTCCAGACCGCCCATCAGCATCAGAAGCGAGGATTTGCCCGATCCGGAGGGGCCGATCAGGCCCAATGTCTCACCCGGCTGGACAGTCAGGCTGATCCCCTTCAAGATTTCGACGGGGCCGGCATTGCCTGCCAGCGTAAGCCGCGTATCTTTGAGGATCAACACAGGGTCTGACATGGAAATTTCGTCCTTTTTCGCGCGCTTTACCGGATATGGCGCAATCCGTGCGCTGCGCAACAGCACAATTGCATTCATTTTGTCGTTATCGGCCGCCCCGTTGATTGCGGCCGCGGAACCGGTGACGATTGTGGCACTGGGGGATAGTTTGACGGCAGGTTATGGATTGCCGCCCGAAGATGGTTTTGTGCCGCAGTTGCAGGCCTGGCTTGCCGCGAATGGTGCGGATGCGGTGGTGCTGAATGCGGGCGTGTCGGGGGATACGACGGCGGGGGGGGCGTCACGGCTGGATTGGGCGCTGACGCCAGAGACGGATGCGCTGATCGTGAACCTTGGGGGCAATGATCTGTTGCGGGGCATTGATCCTGCGGCGTCCAAGGCGAACCTGACGGCGATCATGGCGGGGGCAAAGGCAAGGGGATTGCCGGTGCTGCTGGTGGGGATGCGCGGGCCGGGGAATTACGGCGAGGATTACCGCCTGGCGTTTGAAGCGATGTTTCCTGATCTGGCGGCAGAATTCGGGGCGGATTTGCTGCCCGACTATTTTGCGCCGCTGATGCAGGCAGGGCAGGCGGGCTTTGATGCGGGCCTGATGCAGGCCGATGGCATTCATCCGAACCGCGAGGGTGTTGCGGCAGCGGTGGGGGCAATGGGGCCTGCGGTGCTGGACCTGATCGGGCGGGTTGGTGGCTGAGGGCGGGATGCCTGCGGCGCGGGTATTTGGGCAAAGATGAAGTTGCCAGTCAGGGTGCCTTGGCATCAGGGTTGGAAAATTCGGTTTCGATGATGATCTTGACCTCATCACTGACGCCGAATTCGGTGCCGGGGGCGGGGATGCCGTAGCCGATGCCATAGGCGCTGCGCATCAGGCTGCCGGTGGCTGAAAAGCCGATGCGCGCACCGCCGGGATCAAAGTCATTGGCGCCATAGCCGCCATTGTAGGTGACCTGCAGGGTCAGGGGCAGGGTCACGCCATGCAGGGTCAGATCGCCCGTGACATCGGCGGTTTCGGTGCCGGTCAGGGTGACGATGGTGCTGGTGAAGGTGATGGCGGGGAACTGGGCGGCATCAAGGAATTCGGGGCCGGCAATGGTGGCGTTGAAGTCAATCTCGGGGTCGGGGTAATGCGTTTCAACCGAAGCGGGGTTGACGGTTGCGGTCAGGGTCATGGTTTCGGGTGCTGCGGGATCAAAGGTCAGCGTGCCGTCCAGTTCGGTGAAGAGGGCGAGGTAGTTGGACACGCCCAGATGGTTCACCTGAAACAGCAGGCGCGTATGGCCAAGGTCCATCTTGTAGGTGCCAGCCGGGGGTGGGGGCAGGTCTTGCGCGAACGCGGGTGTTGCAAGCAGCAGGGCAAGGGCGCAGGCGCGGATCATGGGGAAACCTCTGGTTGGTTTTGCAAACCCTCTACCCCGGGACCGGTTTGGTCAACATCGCCTCTGGCGCTTGGGTGAAAAAAGCAGGAACTTGCGCGGGACAAGGGGGGGCGGCAATGGCATTGCAGGATGATCTGGTGGCCGTGGTTGGTGAAGCGCACGTGCTGACGGGGGATGATGCCGCGCGGTATCGCAAGGACTGGACGGGCAAGTTTACGGCCAATCCGGTGGCCGTGGTGCGCCCGGCGGATACGGCGCAGGTGGCGGCCTGCCTGCGGGTGGCGGCAGAGCAAGGCGTGGCGGTGGTGGCGGTATCGGGCCTGACGGGCATTGTGGGCGGGGCCATGACGGATGGCGGGCTGATGGTCAGCGTGGAACGGCTGAACCGTATCCGCGAGATCAGGGTGGATGCGCGCGTGGCGGTGGTGGAAGCAGGCGTGGTGTTAAGCCGTTTGCACGAGGCGGCGGCGGAGCGGGGCCTGTACTTCCCCTTGTGGTTCGGGGCGCGGGGTTCTGCGATGATCGGGGGCGTTCTGTCGACCAATGCGGGCGGGTCGAATGTGCTGCGCTACGGGTCAACGCGGGCCTTGTGTCTGGGGCTGGAGGTGGTGCTGGCCGATGGGCGCGTGCTGAACCTGATGACAGAGCTGCACAAGGATAACTCGGGCTACGATCTGCGCGATCTGTTCATCGGGGCCGAGGGCACGCTGGGCATTATCACAGCGGCGGTGATGAAGCTGGTGCCAGCCCCGCGCGCCTATGCGACAGCCACGCTGGCATTGCCATCGGTTGCGGTGGCACTTGGCCTTTTGAACCGGTTGCGCGATGCCAGTGGCGGGTTGGTCGAGGCGTTCGAGTTCATGCCCGATACCTACATGCGCCGCTTGCGCGAGGCGCGGCCTGATGTGCGCCAGGCCTTTGATCCGGCCCCACCGGTGACCATACTGGTAGAGCTGGGGGCGGTGGCGGCCAAGGATTGCGATCCGGGTGCTGACGGGCGGGTGCCGGTGGTGGCGCTGCTGGAAGATATTCTGGCACCGATGCTGGAGGACGGCACGCTGCTGGATGCCGAAGTGGCGCAGACCGAAGGCCAGCGGCGTGCCATGTGGGAACGGCGCGAACTTGCGGCGGAAATCACCTATGCGCGCAAACCGGCGATTGATACGGATATCAGCTTGCCGCTGGATGGAATTGCACCGTTTCTGGAGCGTATCCACGCCGATCTGCCGGGGCTGAACACGGGGGCAGAGACGCTGACAGTGGGGCATCTGGGGGATGGGAACCTGCATTTCACGGTGTTTCCGACGCTTGATGATGCAGGGCTGGCCGACCGCGTGGTGAACCGGATCGAAGACATCGTGGCAGGCCTTGGTGGCAGTTTCAGCGCGGAACATGGGGTGGGCCTGTCAAAGAAAGCCAGCATGGCGCGGCAGAAAGACCCGGTTGCCATGGATGTCATGCGCGCGGTCAAACGCGCGCTGGACCCGGATAACCGCATGAACCCCGGCAAGATTTTGCCCTGAGATGCTGGCACCGTTCCGCAATGACCCTGTGCTGCGCACCTGTGCAGTCATCATGCTGCTGTTTGGTGCCTTGCTGTCACCCGTGGGCGCATATCTTTCGACCTTGGGGATCAAGGTTTTTGGCCTGACGGATCTGGCCTATGCCGGGGTGCTTGTCTGTTCCACCATCCTGACGGTGACGGTTTCGGTCCTGATGGGCATCCGGGCAGACCAGACAGCACGCAGGCGCAGGATCATGCTGGGGTCGGTGATGCTGAGCCTGCTTGGATTTGCCATCATGGCGCTGACGCCGGGCACGGTGACCTTCGTGCTGGTGCATGCGCTGATCCTGCCCCTGAGCGGGGCGATCTGGGGGCAGGTCTTTGCGACAGCGCGGCAGGCGAGCGGGCAGTATGATCTGGTCACGCGGGACAGCATCATGGCCTTCATCCGTGCGATCTTTGCCTTGCCGTTCATCATTGTTCTGCCCTTGTGGTCGGCGGCCATTCTGGCCGGGGTCGACGTGACATGGATTTACCCCGTGGGCCTTGTCCTGACCGGGCTGATGGCGCTCATTTGTTGGCGCGGTTGGCCCCATGATGGGCGCGCCGCGTGGGAGGACCGCGCCTCGGGCCTGACATTGCGGGCGGCCTTGGCGGAGTTGGCAGACAGGCGCGTGTCAACGCGGCTGTTGGCACTGGGGGCGATGAACGCGCCCATGACGGTGTATCTGGTGATTGCCGGGCTGGTTTTTGCCGAAGCGACGGGGCGGGGTGTGGCGGACACGGCGATTTACGTGGGGCTGATTGCGGGAATGGAGGTGCCAGTGATGCTGTTGTTGCCGCGCCTGACGCAAGGGTGGTCGCGCACGCTGCTGATGCTGGCGGGTGTGGCGGTCTACGGCGTGCATGTAGCACTGCTGCCGTGGATTGCTGCCAGCACATGGGTCTGGGCGCTGACCGTTCCGGGCGCAGTGGGCGGTGCGGTGGTGCTGCTAATCCCGATGGCCTATGTGCAGGATCTGCTGGCAGACAGGCCGGGCACGGGGGCGGCGCTGATGGCCTTGCAGCGGGTGATTGGCGAGGTGCTGGCGGCGCTGTGCTTTGTGATGGGCACTTTGGTGGCGGGTTACGGTTTGGTGGCTGGGCTGGTGGTGGCCGTGGCGCTGACAGGCGCGCTGTGGCTGTGGCTGGCGGATCGGTAGGTAGGATGGGCAATATTGCCCATCCTACATGGCAAGTCAGGTGTTGTGGCAACGCTGCAGCACAGCCACAAGTACGATGCCGTAAAGCGTGTGCCCCACCAGTGCGACCCACGTAATGCCCGTAAAGTCCAGAAAGAACGGCAAGCCCGCAATCGCAGTGATGCCGCCGATAGCAAACACCCACAGGCCCGCGCCATAGATCGTGGCAGGGATGATCCATGGCGTGTTGCCGACAACGCGCTGCCAGACAGGATTGAACACGAACAGCCAGCCGATCGGATAGCCGATCAGCCCTACCAGATAGAAGTGCATGAAATACCCGGCGAAATCGCCGTTCGGCAGGCCAAGGCTGCCCAGCAGGCTTTTGGCCAGCCCATGTGGCGAGAGGTTGGCAAAGCCCATGGCAGGGCTGATAATCTGGCCCCAGAGGTCAAAGGCCATGGTGGCAAAGGTGCCGGCCACGAACATCGCGCCAAGGGTGGCGAGGCTGATAGAGGGGCGGAGAGAAGCGGTGCTGATCGACATTTGGATCGTCCTTAAGGTGAACATGCGCTTGGCCTAGCAGGGTGGCCCCGGTGCTGGGAACACAAAGCGGCACCGCTCAACCAGACGTGCGATTTGTTTCAAAGCGTGATCGACTGGGCGTGATCGACTGGGCGTGATCAGCTGGGGTGTGATCGGCAGCTAAAGCTGAATGTGGATATGGTCGTCATGCCGTGCGGCGCGGCAGCCCTGAAAGCGGATTTTCGGATCGGACAGACCAAGCGTGCTGGCAAGGGGTGGTTCGACGAAGATCTTTGCTACCCGTGCATCCGCCGCAAGGGTGCGGATCAGCGCGGCCGTGCGCGGGCCATCAAGCGGGCGGTCGGGCCATAGCGTCTGCAGCCAGCCAAGGTTCCAGCGCAGCGTCAGGGTATTGGCAGGGCAAACCTCGGGCGGGGTCATCTCGAAGGCGAAATAGCCCAAGGGGCTGCGGGTTTTGCCGGGCAGGTAGGCGCCATCGGGTGTGGTGTAGTAGAAGGCCAAGTCGACCTTTTCGCCATCATCATGCGACAGATGCGGGATCATGGGCATGCCGCGCAGAAAGGGAAAGCTGCCATCAAGGGCGAGGGTGATGGTGCCGGGGTGCTCTGCGGCCATCTTGCTTGCGGCATCTTGTGCGACACTTGCAAGGTCGGGGGTGACATAATGCCGGTTCATTGCGCAATACAGGGCTGATTGCATGCGCAAGGGCTGGCCAAAGCAGGGCAGGGGCACATGCGGGCTGACGGCAGGGGCAAGCGCCCAAAGTGCTGCATAAGCCAGCAGAAACAATGGCAAGCGCCGACGAAAGGGCAGGGCCATGGCCCATGCGATGCCGCCAAGCTGAGTCAGCAGGGTGAGGGCCGCAATCAAGGCGATATGGCCAAGGACGCGCATCAGGCGGGGTGATTGCGCAGCCACCACCAACCGCGCAATCCGGATATGGTGACCAACAGTATCATTGCTTGCAAGGGCAGCATCCATAGCGAACCCATGGCAACCGTCAGCCCGGCATTGGCCATTGTGAGCAGGGCGGCAAGTGGAACCAATGCCGCCTTGCCTGCACGCAGGCCAAGGCCAAGCGCGATCAGCACCATACCAGCCACAAAGAGCAGTGCGATGGGCAAAGGGCGGGTGACCGTCAGCCCGCTGGCCATGACCGTCAGCAAGGTCACGCCCGCAAACAGCACCGTCATCAGCCCGATCAGAAACACCGGCAGGCCAGCCATGCGCACGGCCCGACGTCAGCCATAATGCGCCACAGGCGTGCCTGCGATGGCCCCCACGTTCAGCAGCCCCCGCGCCGTGATCGACGGGTTCACGATATGCGCGCGGTTGCCCATGCCCATCAGGATCGGCCCTACCTCAAGCCCGCCCGCCTTCATCTTCAGGATGTTGCGCACGCCCGAGGCTGCATCGGTGCTGGCAAACACCAGCACGTTCGCCTCACCCTGCAGGCGCGAGTTCGGGAAGATCCGGTCGCGCAGTGCCTGATCCAGCGCTGCATCCACGTTCATCTCACCCTCATAGCAAAAGTCCGGTTCGCGCTGATCCAGCAGTTCCAGCGCTGCCCGCATCCGCTGCGCCGCTGCCGTTTCCATATTGCCAAACTGGCTTTGCGTGCAGAGCGCGATCTTTGGCGTCAGGCCAAACCGCCGCACATGCCGCGCCGCACCGATCACCGTTTGCATGATGTGTTCGGGGCTGGGTTCCGCGTTGATATGCGTGTCGGCAATGAACAGCGGGCCATCTTCCAAAATCATCATCGACAGTGCCGCCTGCGGATGCAGCCCGCCCCGCGCCAGAATCTGGCGCACATAGTTCAGGTGCCACAGATACTGCCCGAAGGTGCCGCAGATCATGCTGTCAGCCTCATCCCGGTGCACCATGATGGCGGCAATGGCCGTGCTGTTCGTACGCATCACGGCCCGCGCAATATCGGGCGTGACCCCGCGCCGCGCCATCAGATCATGGTAAGTGCCCCAGTAATCGCGATAGCGCGGGTCGTTTTCCGGGTTGACCAGATGGAAGTCGCGCCCCGGACGGATCGGCAGGCCCGCGCGTTCGCAGCGCGCCTCGACCACTTCGGGGCGGCCGATCAGGATGGGCACATCCGTCATTTCCTCCAGCATGGCATTGGTTGCCCGCAGCACCCGCTCATCCTCGCCTTCGGCAAAGACAATGCGGCGGCTGGCGGTGCGGGCGGCCTCAAACACCGGGCGCATCAGAAGCGCTGACTTGAACACCGAGCCGTCAAGTTCGGCCTTGTAGGCCGCAAGGTCTGCAATCGGGCGCGTGGCAACCCCCGTTTCCATTGCCGCGCGTGCCACCGCACTGGCCACCACACCCATCAGGCGCGGATCAAACGGTTTCGGGATCAGATAATCCGCCCCGAATGACAGCTTTTCACCACGATAGGCGGCTGCGGCCTCGGCGCTTGTCGTCGCCCGCGCAAGGGCTGCGATCCCGTCAATGCAGGCCAGCTCCATCGCATCATTGATTGTGGTTGCCCCGCAATCCAGCGCCCCGCGAAAGATGAAGGGAAAGCACAGCACGTTATTGACCTGATTGGGAAAATCAGAGCGCCCCGTCGCGATGATTGCATCGGGGCTGGCCGCACGCGCGGCCTCGGGCAGGATTTCCGGTGTCGGGTTGGCCAGCGCAAAGATCGCCGGGCGCGGGGCCATTTGCGCCACCATTTGCGGCGTCAGCACGCCCGGGCCGGACAGGCCCAGAAACAGGTCAGCCCCGCCAATCACATCTGCCAAGGTGGCAGGCGTGGTACCTTGGGCAAAGGCCGCTTTCTGCGGCGTCATTTGTGCCACGCGGCCATGGTAGACCAGCCCCTCAAGGTCACAAAGCCAGATGTTCTTGCGCTGCACACCCAGTTTCACCAGCATCTGAAGGCAGGCAATGCCCGCCGCCCCGCCGCCTGTTGACACCACCTTGATGTCTGCAAACTGCTTGCCCGCCACGATCATCGCATTGGTCGCCGCCGCCCCCACCACGATCGCCGTGCCGTGCTGATCATCGTGGAACACCGGAATCTTCATCCGCTCGCGGCACAGGCGTTCCACCACAAAGCAATCGGGTGCCTTGATGTCTTCCAGATTGATCGCCCCGAAGGTGGGTTCCAGTGCGCAGACGATATCGGCCAGCTTTTCCGGGTCAGGTTCATTCAGTTCAATGTCAAAGCAATCAATGTTGGCGAATTTCTTGAACAGAACCGCCTTGCCCTCCATCACCGGCTTTGAGGCCAGCGCCCCGATATTGCCAAGGCCCAGCACCGCCGTGCCATTCGTGACCACCGCCACAAGATTGCCCCGGCTGGTGTAGCGGCTGACGGTTGCCGGGTCTGCCTTGATTTCAAGGCAGGCCTCTGCCACCCCCGGCGAATAGGCACGCGCCAGATCGCGCCCGTTGGCAAGCGGTTTGGTCGCGCGGATTTCCAGCTTACCGGGGCGCGGAAACTCGTGATAATCCAGCGCTGCCTGCCGTGCATTCTCGCTCCGAGATTCGTCCATGTCGCCCCCGATAAATATAGTTTAAGGTTAAACTATCCTCAAATCATCAGCAATACCAGAGCACGCCACGCGCTGACTTGCAAATCCTGACACAGATCTTACCCTGCCCCATATCTTAGCCTGCTGGCGCAGAACCGAAAGGCCCCCCATGCAGAACATCCGTGCCGAGGCGCAGCTTTCCACGCAGGACTTGCGCGGTGATCTTGGCTTTTTCACCAAAACGCTGGGGTTCCGGCTGGACCGCATCTTTCCGGCGGATGACCCACGTGTGGCTGTGATGTCGGGCCACGGCCTGCGTCTGCGCCTGACGGTGGGGACTGCCACAGGCAGCCTGCGCATTCTGGCGGACGATCCGGTGCTGATTGCCGGCGGCGAAACCCGGATTGTCTCGCCCGGCGGCACCGAAGTGCTGATCGAACCGCTTGATCCGCCGCTGATCCAGCCGCCTACCGAACATGCCTTTGTCGTGCGCCGTCTGGCCGATCAGGCCCCTTGGGTGATTGGCCGCGCGGGCATGCACTACCGTGACCTTGTGCCAAGCCGCCTTGGCGGGGCTATCATCGCCAGCCATATCCGCATCCCCGATGGCGGCCCGGTGCCCGACATGGTGCATTTCCACAAGGTGGGCTTTCAGCTGATCTTCTGCATCAAGGGCTGGGTTGATGTGGTCTACGAAGATCAGGGGCCCCCTATTCGCCTTACGGCAGGTGATTGCTTTATCCAGCCGCCTGAAATCCGCCACCGGGTGCTTCATGCCAGCGACGGGATCGAGGTGATCGAAATCGGCGTGCCCGCCGATCATGTGACCGAGATCGACCATGACATGACCCTGCCCACGCCGCACCTGCGACCGGACCGGCAATGGCAGGGGCAACGCTTTGTCCACAACCTTGCGGCCGGTGCGGCCTGGGCGCCCCACCGCCTGCCGGGGTTCATCGCACGCGATACCACGATCGCGGCCAATACCGGCGGCGTCGCAGGGGTGCAGGTCGTGCGGCCGGATCCTGAGGCGCCGCCACGGACCGGCGTCTGGGCGCGCCACCAGACCGACATCCTGTTTGCCTATGTCATCGCAGGTCGGATGACGCTGGAGGGACGCGACAAGCCGTCCTTTGCGTTGACCGCCGGAGATGCCTTTACCGTTCCGCCAGGGGACGCCACCCGCTGGTCGGCGGCATCGGATGATCTGGAACTGCTGGAAGTGGCCTTGCCCGGCACCGTCCCGACCGAGGTTGTCTGACGCCGCTGTCCACGGCAGCCTCGGCGGCTTGCAAACCGCGCGGACGCCCGCCACCATGGCGTCGGAGGTAGTCCCATGTCCCTGATAGATGACGCGCGCACGGCCCGCGCCTCGGCCTATGCACCCTATTCGAAATTCAAGGTGGGTGCCGCCATCCGCGCGGCCTCCGGCCGGGTCTATACCGGGGTCAACGTCGAAAACGCGGCCTATCCGCAAGGCACTTGTGCAGAAGCGGGGGCCATCGCCGCGATGGTGATGGGGGGCGACACCGTCATCGCCGAGGTTGCAGTGATCGCCGATGCGCCCGTCCCGGTCGCGCCCTGCGGCGGCTGCCGCCAGAAACTGGCGGAGTTCGCCGCACCGGATGTTGCCGTGCATATGGCCAATACCGATGGCCTGACCCTGACCATGACG
>JBJOQW010000058.1:0-7086 GCA_046049665.1 Pseudomonadota bacterium
TCCCCGCGTGACCAACCACGCCGAAGGACAACAAGGCGATGTCACCGTCTGGTGCTCGAATGATTACCTTGGCATGGGCCACCACCCCGATGTCATCGCCGCCATGGTGGATACCGCGCAGGCTTGCGGCACCGGTGCCGGTGGCACGCGCAACATTTCGGGCAACGCCCACCACCACCTGATCCTTGAACGCGAACTTGCCGATCTGCATGGCAAGGACGCGGCCCTGCTGTTCTCCTCTGGCTATGTGTCGAACTGGGCCGCCCTCTCCACCCTTGGCGCGCGGATCCCGAATGCGGTGATCCTGTCGGACGAGATGAACCATGCCAGCATGATCGAAGGCATCCGCCATTCCCGCGCCGACAAGGTGCTGTGGAAGCACAACGACTGGCGCGATCTTGACCGCAAGCTGAAGGCCGTAGGCGACCGGCCCAAGATTGTGGCGTTTGAAAGCGTCTATTCCATGGATGGCGATATTTCACCGATGCGCGAGATTGTCGAAGTGGCCGAGGCACATGGCGCGCTGACCTATCTGGATGAGGTGCACGCCGTGGGCATGTATGGCCCGCGCGGCGGGGGTGTCAGTGAACGCGAAGGGCTGGCTGACCGCATTTCGCTGATCGAAGGCACCTTGGGCAAGGCTTATGGCGTGTTCGGCGGCTATATCACGGGGTCTGCGGCGCTGTGCGATTTCATCCGCAGCTTTTCGTCCGGGTTCATCTTTACCACCGCCCTGCCCCCTGCCGTGGCCGCAGCCGCGACCGCCAGCATCCGCCACCTGAAAGCATCCGAATCCGAACGTGCCGCCCAGCGCGACCGCGTGGCATTGCTGCGCAAACGGCTGGATCAGGCGGGCATTCCGCATATGCCGAACAGCAGCCATATCATCCCGGTGATGATCGGCGATCCGGTGAAAACCCGCATGATCTCCAATATTCTGATGGAGGATTGGGGCATCTATGTGCAGCCGATCAACTATCCCACCGTGCCCAAAGGCACCGAACGGCTGCGCCTGACACCGGGGCCCTTGCATTCGGATGCGGATATAGATCATCTTGTCACCGCATTGTCGGCACTTTGGGCACGCTGTGCCCTTGCCCATGCGGTGGCCTGATCTAAGTTACGCGAACGTGATTCCGTGTCGGCATCCAGCCGTATACACTGCAAGAAACCCCGGAGGAGCCTTTATGAAGTTTTCGATGTCGATCGTTGCCGCTGCTACCCTGCTGGCCGCACCTGCCTTTGCTGAAGGCGATGCTGCCAAGGGCGAGCGCGTGTTCAACCAGTGCCAGACCTGCCATGTCGTCGCCAATGAGGCGGGCGAAGTGCTGGCTGGCCGCAATGCCAAAACCGGGCCGAACCTGTACGGCATCGTGGGCCGCACTGCAGGCACCTACCCCGAGTTCGAATATGGCGAATCGATCGTGGCCGCTGGCGCCGGTGGCCTTGTCTGGGATGAAGCCCAGCTGGTGACCTATCTGGCCGATCCGGGTGCCTTCCTGAAGGAAATCACCGGTGACAGCGGCGCACGCTCGATGATGGCGTTCAAACTGCGCAAAGAGGAAGATGCCGCAAACGTAGTGGCCTATATCGCCTCACTGTCGCCCGCAGCCGAAGCTGCACCTGCCCCATAAGGCTGGCCCCACAGTTCTGCAGCCCCGGTACCCGCAAGGGTGCCGGGGTTTTGCTTTGCGGTTCGGGTCTGCGTCACCTCAGCTGCAACCCGCCCTCGGCCACCAGAAATGCTACCACCTCGGCCACGCCCTGCCCTTGGCGCAACCGCGCCATGACATAGGGCCGCGCGCCGCGCGCAACTTGGGTATCCGCCTCGAGCAGCGCCAGATCAACGCCGACATGGGGGGCAAGATCGGTCTTGTTGACCACCAGCAGGTCTGATCGCGTCACCCCCGGCCCGCGTTTGCGCGGAATGTCCTGCCCTGCTGCCGTGTCGATGACATAGATCGTCAGGTCGGCCAGTTCCGGGCTGAACGTGGCGGCAAGGTTGTCACCACCGGATTCGATCAGGATCAGGTCCAGCGCCGGAAACGCATTGCGCAGGTCGGCCACCGCGGCAAGGTTGATGCTGGCATCTTCGCGGATCGCCGTATGCGGGCAGCCGCCGGTTTCCACGCCGCGGATGCGATCAGCAGGCAGCACCTGGGCGCGCAGCAGGTATTCAGCGTCCTCACGCGTGTAGATGTCATTGGTGATGACCGCCATCGAACAGCGCGTAGCCAAGGCGCGGCACAACTGTTCGGTCAGCGTGGTCTTGCCCACGCCAACGGGGCCACCAATGCCAACTTTCAGGGGGCCGTGCAGGGAAGGGGATAGGGTCATGTCTTGAATATCCTGACATCAAGCGTTTCGTGGCGCATCGCTGCAAGGTCAGCCCCCAAGGCGGCCGAGCCGATCTCATCAAGGCTGGCGCGGGCGCAGTCGGCGGCAATGGCGGCAATCACCGGGTGCAAGGCGGCCAGCGCACCTTGTGCTTCGGTCTGGCCAAGCGGAACAAAGCGCGTGGCACAGGCCAACAGATTGGCCGCAAAGGCGTGCAGGTAGCAGCCGATGACCACATCTTCCGGCAGCGCCAGGGTCTGTGACGCCTCGCCCACCGCTACAGGTAAGGCGCGCGCAGGCAGATCGCGCCCGGTGATTGCGCAGATGGTGCGGGCAAAGGCAGCACCTTGGGCCAACGTCTCTTCCAGTCGTTCACGGCTGGGTGCCATGGCGCGTGCGATTGCGTCTGCCTGATCCGCCCCACCCCGCCGCGCATGTGCGAGCAGGATGCCATCACTGCGCCCCGCACCGTGCCGCAGCACATCCTGCGTCCAGCCTTGCACGGCGGCCGTATTGCGCGCGCCATCTACCATGGCCATTTCCAGCCCGTGCGAATAAGCAAAGCCCCCCGTTGGAAAGGAGGGCGACAGCCATTGCATGAGTGTCAGGAAATCAGTGCTCATGCCCCATCGTCCGGCCAAGGCCATATGCGCCCCCTTCGGGCGTGAACGGCGCGTTTGCCGGGGTGACAGTGGCACCAAGTCCCACCAGCATTGCCGCCAGCACATGATCCGTACGGATCACCAGATGGCCCGGTTCAATCTGGCAGGGCGTATGACGGTTGCCGATATGCCAGGCCAGCCGCGTCAGATCACCCGTGATGATCAGCACATCCTCATCCGCCGCTGCAATCTCGATGACCCGCCCGTCCGACAGGCCAAAGGCATCGCCCGCCAGCAGATTGGTGGTTTCCGGCAGGTCCACCATGAACGGCTCGCCCGCTGTGGTGTGCAGGCGCTTGCGGCGCAGAAAACGTTCGTCATAGCCAAGGCTGACACGGGCCGAGGCAAGGCGCGGCCATTCCCCGGCACGGTAAATGTTCTGGGCGATGGGCAATGTCATGGGCGGGCCTTTGCGAAGTCTTTACCAGTAGGCGTGAAGATGGGTTCAGCAACAGGAGAATCTTGCATGCCACCCATCGCCACAGACCTGAGCACCACCGATGAACTGATCGAAGTGCGCGCCATGATCGCGCGACTGAAGCGGCGCGAGGCGCAACTGGCCTTGATGGTGGAACTGGGTGAGCCCGCACCGGTGTTCGTGCCACGGCCCGGCTGGCCGATTGCGCGGGCATATGTCAGCGCCGACCTCGCATCGCACTGACAGCCGCTGACCATCTTAGCAGATTTGGCCCGTGACAAATCTGCCCGCGGCTGCCCCCCCAAGGGCAGGTGCGACAAGCGCACCAGCCGGGGCAGGCGCGAGTAGATTACAAGCGTCAGGATTTGCCCCACCCCCCTTGCCGGGCGGCGTCCCGCCTTATGGGCAATGAAACCGATAGACGCTCCACAGGAGCGTCCATCAGACGGTTTCAAACTGGGCCAACCCATTATCAATACAGAAAATACCGCTGCGCCAACGGCAATTCCTTCGCCGGCTCGCAAGTCAGCAGCACCCCATCTGCCCGCACCTCATAGGTTTCCGGATGCACCTCGATCACGGGTGTTGCATCGTTCAGCCGCATGTCGCGCTTGCCAATCCCCCGCGTGCCTTCCACTGCCAGCATGTCTTTTGCCGTGCCCAACCGCCCACGCAGATCATCTTCCATCGCCGCACCCGACACAAACACCACCGCGTTGCGTTCAACACTGCGACCGTAGGCCCCGAACATCGGACGCGTATGCACCGGCTGCGGCGTGGGAATGGATGCGTTCGGATCGCCCATCTGTGCCACCACGATCACGCCCCCCAGCAGAACCATCTCTGGTTTCGCCCCAAAGAAGGCCGGGCTCCACAAAACCAGATCAGCCCGTTTGCCCGCTTCGACGTTGCCGATATGGCGTGAAATCCCGTGCGCAATCGCCGGGTTGATCGTGTATTTCGCCACATAGCGCCGCACCCGCAGGTTATCATTCGCGCCTTGTTCACCCTCCAGCCGCCCGCGCTGCACCTTCATCTTGTGCGCCGTCTGCCATGTGCGCGTGATCACCTCGCCCACGCGGCCCATCGCCTGACTGTCAGAACTGATCACGCTGAACGCGCCAAGATCATGCAGGATATCTTCGGCGGCAATCGTCTCGCGCCGGATCCGGCTTTCGGCAAAGGCCACATCCTCGGGCACGCGCCGGTCAAGGTGGTGGCAGACCATCAGCATATCGAGGTGTTCCTCGATCGTATTCACCGTGTAGGGCATCGTCGGGTTTGTTGAAGAAGGCAGAATGTTCTGCGACCCCACCACCTTGATGATATCGGGCGCGTGGCCGCCCCCCGCCCCTTCCGTGTGGAAGGCATGGATCGTGCGGCCACGAATTGCCGCAAGCGTATTCTCTACAAAACCGCTTTCATTCAGCGTATCCGTATGGATCATCACCTGCACGTCCATCGCATCGGCCACCGTCAGGCAGCAGTCAATGGCAGCAGGCGTTGTGCCCCAATCCTCGTGCAGTTTCAGGCAGCTGGCGCCTGCACGCACCTGTTCTTCCAGCGCCGCCGGAAGGCTGGCATTGCCCTTGCCCGCAAAGGCCAGGTTCATCGGAAAGGCATCCGCCGCCTGCATCATCCGGCCCAGATGCCAGGGCCCCGGCGTGCAGGTAGTAGCCAGCGTGCCATGCGCTGGCCCGGTGCCACCGCCCAGCATGGTCGTGATCCCCGAATGCAAAGCATCGTCAATCTGTTGGGGGGCGATGAAATGGATATGCGCGTCCATCCCGCCTGCAGTCAGAATTTTCCCCTCACCCGCAATGATCTCGGTTCCCGGCCCGATGATCACATCCACGCCCGTCTGCGTATCCGGGTTGCCAGCCTTGCCGATCACCGCGATGCGCCCATCGCGCAGGCCTACATCCGCCTTGTAAATCCCGGTCCAGTCCACGATCAGCGCGTTGGTGATGACCGTATCCATGGCCCCTTGCGCGCGCGTCAGCTGGCTTTGCCCCATGCCATCCCGGATCACCTTGCCGCCGCCGAACTTCACCTCATCACCATAGCGCCGCGCATTGGCACTGCCCGCACTGCGTTCGGCGATCAGGTCACGCTCCACCTCGATGATCAGGTCTGTATCGCCTAGGCGCACCCGGTCGCCAACCGTGGGGCCATACATATCGGCGTAAGTACTGCGAGAGATTGATACCGGCATTTATGTCCCCACCTTCGGGCCGCGCTTTGCCAGCCGTTTTGCATTGGCCCGCGTCTTGCGTGCCACGGGGGCAAGCCCCGCTTCGGCCACAGCGACCGGCCCTTTGCCAGACAGCGCGGCCTTCATCATTGCCGTCCCGGACGCGACAGCCGCCTCCGTCTTCTCATCGACCATGCGCTTGTTCTCGGCTGAGGTCACGTTCCAAGACCCTGCCATGCCCATCAGGCGCATGCCGATCACCATGTTTGCCTGCGCCATCATCATGCCGGTGCGCAGTGACAGGCCGAAGAGGTTTGGTTTGCGGCTCATCCCAAGGCCCCCATCACGCGCGCGTTAAAGCCGTACACCACGCGCCCGCCGCCAAAGGGCACAAGGCGCACCTCGCGCGTTTGGCCAGGTTCAAACCGCACTGCCGTGCCTGCCGGAATATCCAGCCGCATGCCATGCGCTGCGGCGCGGTCAAACGACAGGCCCGGATTGGTTTCGGCAAAGTGGTAATGGCTGCCCACCTGCACGGGGCGGTCGCCCGTGTTGGCAACCATCAGCACGGTCTGCGCCAGACCTTCGTTCAGCACGATCTCTCCTGCCGCCGGGATGATTTCACCGGGAATCATTTGCGCATCCGCCCCAGCAGCACGCCCGCCACAAGTGCGCCCACAGCCAGCATGGCAACCCAGACAGGCTCAATGCCATGGGGGTGGAAGTGCTGGCCTTCATGGGCCATCGCCGGTGTTGCAAAAACAATCATTATCAACATGCTACGCAGCATTCTTCACTCCCTGCTTTAACGAATGGGGTGGTGAACCGTCACCAGCTTGGTGCCATCTGGAAAGGTCGCCTCGACCTGCACCGAATGGATCATTTCCGGCACACCGTCCATGCATTGCACAGCGGTGACGACATGCCCACCCGCCTGCATCAGGTCGGCCACCGTCCGCCCATCCCGCGCGCCTTCCACCACGAAATCCGTGATCAGCGCAATCGCCTCGGGGTGGTTCAGCTTGACCCCCCGCGCCAGCCGCCCGCGCGCCACCATGGCCGCAAGGCTGACCAGCAGTTTGTCCTTTTCGCGTGGCGTCAGATTCATATCATTTCCCTTGTCAGCTTTGCAGACGAAAAACCGGTGCCCACTTTTTCTGCAAAACGTTCCCCCTACATCTGCCAGACGCGCGGCAAGGCACGTCCCGTCAATACCCGCAGCACCCGCGCAATCTGCACGCGCAAGGGCCAGCCATCGCCCGCCATGATCCGCAGCATCAGCTTGCCGTCAAAGGCACTGGCCGCCGCACCTTCACCCAGCACCGCCCGCACCGGGCCCAGCGCATCTTCCACACCCTGCCCCAGCATTGCGATACTGGCAAAGGCCCGCGCGCCGCCCAGCACAGCCTCGCCTGCGCCAAGCGCACTGTCCGACAGCCGCAACGGCTCGAACAGCCGCAATCGCCCGTCCTGCC
>JBJOQW010000059.1:0-5785 GCA_046049665.1 Pseudomonadota bacterium
CGTGGCCGCCCCCCCGGTCACCCCCCCTGCCCCGCCCGTCGTTGCCTCCACGCCCATCGCCCCACCCCCGCCCCCCGCCAGCCCCGCGAGCGAGGCCGCCCGCGTCTACTTCGCCGCCGTGCAGGCGCGCCTCTTGTCGCAGGGCCTGCTCCGCAGTGATGATGGCGCGACCGATGCCCCCTTCACTGCCAGCATGCTTGCGCGCAACTTCACCCGCGTCGCCCTGTATGACGAATACACCACCGGCCCCACCGGCCCCGTCCAGCGCGAAACCGCCAGCCGCCTGCGCCGCTGGGATGGCCCCGTGCGCGTCGGCCTGCGCTTTGGCCCCTCCGTTCCGCCTGACCGTCAGGCCACCGACCGCGCCCGCGTTGGGTCTTACCTTGCCCGCCTGCAAATGCTTACGGGCCACCCCATCCGCCTTGATGATACCAGCCCCAATTTCATCATCGAGGTTGTCAACGAAGATGAGCGCCGCGCCCTTGGCCCCGCCATCGCCGCCGCCCTGCCCGGCCTGACCGCCGCCGATGCCCGCGGCATTACCGATCTGCCCCGCTCCACCTACTGCCTTGTCTATGCCTTTGCCGAAGGCGGCCAAAGCACCTATTCCCGCGCCTATGCCGTGATCCGCGCCGAACACCCTGATCTTCTGCGCCTGTCCTGCTTTCACGAAGAAATCGCCCAGGGCCTTGGCCTTGCCAATGACAGCCCCTCTGCCCGCCCGTCCATTTTCAACGATGACGAAGAGTTCGCCCTGCTGACCCCGCAGGATGAATTGATGCTGCAAATCCTGTATGATCCGGCCCTTCGCCCCGGCATGACCGAGGCCGAAGCCCAGCCCATCATCAATTCTCTTGCGGCAAGCCTGCTGAACGGCGACAGTTAGCGCACAGATTCAACGAAGGTGGCCCCGATGGTCTTCGATTTTCTCAAAGGCGAATTTATTGATGTCATCAGCTGGCTGGATGACACCCGCGATACCATGGTATGGCGCTTTGACCGCCGTGGTCAGGCCATCAAATACGGCGCCAAGCTGACCGTGCGCGAAGGCCAGTCCGCCGTGTTCATCCATGAAGGGCAACTGGCCGATGTCTTCGGCCCAGGCCTGTACATGCTTGAAACCAATAACATGCCGATCATGACCACCCTACAACACTGGGATCATCTGTTCGACAGCCCCTTCAAGTCCGAGGTCTATTTCATCAACACCACGCGCTTCAATGATCTGAAATGGGGCACCAAGAACCCGATCATGACGCGCGACCCCGAATTCGGCCCCGTGCGCATCCGCGCCTTCGGCACCTATTCCATGCGCGTCACTGATCCGGGCAAGTTCATGACCGAAATCGTTGGCACCGATGGCGAATTCACCGCCGATGAAATCAGCTTCCAGCTGCGCAACGTGATCTTGCAGGAAATGAGCAGGACACTCGCCAAGTCCGATATCCCCGTGCTTGATATGGCCGCCAACACCGCCGATCTGGCCAAAACCGTGCAAGACGGCATCGCCCCGCAAATTGCCGAATACGGCATTGAGCTTCCTGAATTCTACATTGAAAACATCAGCTTGCCCGAAGAAGTCGAGAAAGTGCTTGATAAGCGCACCTCTGTCGCCGTGGCCGGTGATCTGGATGCTTTCACCAAATTCAACGCAGCCGAGGCGCTTGGCGCCGAAAACAGCGCCGCAGGTGGCGCGCTTGCCGCAGGCGTTGGTGCCGCCATGGGCCTTGGCATGGCGCAGAACATGGGGCTTGGCGCGGCCAAGCCTGCCGCTGCTGCCGAACCGGCCCCCGCACCCGCACCGGCCCCCGCCCCCGCGCCGCCCCCTCCGCCATCAAAACTGTGGCACATGGCCGTCAACGGTGAAACCAAGGGCCCCTATACCGAGGCAGAGCTGACCACGATGGCCGAGGCGAAAACGCTGACCGCCACCTCGCTTGTCTGGACCGCCGGGCAAGATGGCTGGAAAGCCGTCAGCGATACCGATCTCGCCCGCGTTCTGTCCAAGGTTCCCCCGCCCGCCCCAGCAGGCTAAGCCATGCTGGACGAACGGCACTTTCCCTGCGTGCAATGCGGGTCTGACCTGCGCTATGCGCCGGGCCAGACAACGCTGACCTGCGATCACTGCGGCCATGTGCAACCCATTCCGCAGGCCAGCGATCGCAGCCGTGCCCGCGCCTTGGGTGAACTTGATCTGCAGCGCGCGCTGGCCAATGACCTGCCCGCCGAGGCCAGCGCCGATGTGCGCACCACCACCTGCCCTTCCTGCAATGCGCAGGTGGAATTTCAGGGCGCAGATCACGCCACCGAATGCCCCTTCTGTGCGACGCCTGTTGTTGTGGATACCGGCACGCAGCGCCATATCAAACCGCAAGCCGTGGTGCCCTTTGCCCTGACCGAAGATCAGGCCCGCGCTGCCATGATCACATGGATGGGCAACCTGTGGTTTGCGCCAAACACCCTGTTGGAATACGCCCGCAAGGGCCGCGCCCTGGCCGGCATCTATGTGCCCTTCTGGACCTTTGATGCAGCTACTGCCAGCCGCTATACAGGCGCGCGCGGCACCAACCACACCGAAACCCGCACCCGCACGGTCACTGTGAACGGCAAATCCGAACAGCGCAGCGAAACCGTCACCCGCACCTCATGGACACCCGTGTCAGGCCGCGTGTCGCGCGATTTTGATGATGTGCTGGTGATGGCGTCCACCTCACTGCCCGAACGGCTTGGCAATGATCTGACCCCATGGGACCTTGCCGCCCTGCAGCCCTATTCGCCCGATTACCTCGCTGGCTTTCGCGCCGAAGGCTATACCATCGGCCTGTCGGATGCGCATGTGAAAGGCCGCGCGGTCATGTCACGCGTCATCGAAAACGATGCGCGGCGCGATATCGGCGGTGATGCGCAGCGGGTGGATCATGTGGATACGGATTGGCAGGATGAAACCTTCAAGCATATCCTGCTGCCGGTCTGGATGGCGGCCTACAAGTACAACGGCAAAAGCTATCGCTTTCTGGTCAATGGCCAGACGGGCGAGGTACAGGGCGAACGCCCCTATTCCAAATGGAAAATCGCACTTGCCATGCTGGGCGTGGCCGCCCTTGTGCTGACAGCGCTTTACCTGCACGACCCCGCCGCCTTCGCGCCCGCCATCAACTGGGCCAAAGGCCTGATCGGCAGATAAGGCACCCCAACGCAATACAGCGCGCCAAACCCAGCGTAGGGTGCGCTACAGCGCACCATTCCTAGCAGCCGTAGAGAGCCCCCCCTTGCGCGGGCCACCCCACCACGCCCAAACGGCAAGCGCCCCGACGCGACACAGGGCGCCAAACCCAGCGTAGGGTGCGCTACAGCGCACCACCCCCGGCAGCCGAAGGGTGCGCGCGCAGGTGATCCCACCACGCCCAAACGGCAAGCGCCCCAACGCAACAAAAGGCGCCAAATCCAACGTAGGGTGCGCTACAGCGCACCCCCCCCCGGCAGCAGAAAGGTGCGCACCATGCGCAGGTGATCCCACCACGCCCTAACCGCAAACCACGTGACGCAACCCCAGACCGCCCAACCCCGAATTATGAACAAACGGTTAATTTAAATGGCTAACCCACTGATTTCATTCAGCTAAAAACCTGTCCCATCATGGGACACGTCCCTTACCGCTCATCCGCCTCCAGCACCCGTGCCGGGTTGCCCACCACCACGGCCCCCGCAGGCACATCCCGTGTCACCACCGCATTCGCCCCGATTTTCGCGTGATCCCCCACCCGCACCGGCCCGATGATCCTGGCCCCCGCCCCGATATCGACATGCCCGCCAATCACCGGCACCCCCCGCCCGTTGCTGCCGATCGTGACCTGATGAAAGATCAGCGCATTCGGCCCGATCACCGCCTGATGGTTGATCACAATCCCCTGCGGATGCGGCAGCAACAACCCGCCCCCCACCTGCAGGTTCAGCGGAATATCACACTGGCTCAGCAGGCTTGCCCACCAATGCACCCCCGTCCAGAACGCCTTGCGCAGCAGCAAAAACGGCCCCGGCGCCTGATAGCCCCGCACCGCCCGCAACAACACGCGCCCCCGCCACGGCAGATGTGCCAGCCTCTCTCGCGCCCAGTCCGGCACCTCTGCCGACACTGGCAGACCATCCCCCTGCGGCATTCTTGTCCGCTGCATCATCATCCCTGCCACGCCCCTTGCGGCCCAAAGGATACGCGGCCCAGCCCCACGGTCAACCAGCATCGCTTGACCCCGCCCCGCGCAAACGCCACAAGGCCGCAGTCACAGACCAGAGGCCCCGATGCGCACCCTGCCCCATGCCCGTATCCCGGAACTACCCAACCCCTATTTCGGCAAGGTGCGCGATTGCTATGATCTGCCGGATCACCGCCGCATCCTGATCTCGTCTGACCGCATTTCCGCCTTTGACCGTATTCTGGCCAGCATCCCCCACAAGGGTCAGGTCCTGACCCAGCTTGCCCGCTACTGGTTCGATGCCACCGCTGATATCTGCCCCAACCACGTGCTGTCCTACCCCGACCCGAACGTTGTCATCGGTCAGCACCTGACCATCCTGCCCGTCGAAATCGTCGTGCGCGGCTATCTGGCGGGCACCACGGGCACCTCGATCCTGACGATGTACAAGGCCGGTCAGCGGAATATGTATGGACATATTCTGCCAGATGGCTTGCGCGACAACGCCCCGCTGCCCGCGCCCATCATCACGCCCACGTCCAAGGAATTTGACGGCGGGCATGATGCGCCGCTGACGGCCACGGAAATCGTGGCGCAGGGCCTGCTGACCCAAGCGCACTGGGATCAGGTATCCGCCTACGCCCTGGCGCTGTTTGATCGCGGGCAAAAGATGGCCGCAGCACGCGGGCTGATCCTTGTGGATACGAAATACGAATTCGGAACCGATGCTGCCGGACACATCCTGCTGGCCGATGAGATTCATACGCCCGACAGCAGCCGTTACTGGCTGGCAGATGGCTATGAGGCGGCTTTTGCGGCAGGCACGCGCCCGCCCAGCTTTGACAAGGATGTGATCCGGTCATGGGTGGCTGCGCGCTGCGATCCTTATACCGATCCCATCCCTGAGATCCCAACCGAGATGATTGCGGAAACGAGCCGCGTCTATATGCAGGCGTTCGAGGCGATTACGGGCCAGCCGTTCCAGCCTGACCTGTTGGGTGACACCGTGCTTGACCGCGTGCGCGCGAACCTTCGGCCCTATTTCACGGCCTGAATTTTCCGGCTACCGATACCGAAACGAAAGGACCAAGCGATGATTCTGTCCTGTGGCGAAGCCCTGATCGACATGCTGCCCCGCACCACGCCTGCGGGTGAGGTGGCCTTTGCCCCCTATGCAGGCGGTGCAGTGATGAACACGGCCATCGCATTGGGCAGGCTGGGTATCCCGTCGGGGTTTTTCTCGGGTTTGTCGAATGATTTGATGGGCGAAATTCTGGTGGAGACGCTCGCGGCGTCAAAGGTGGATACCAGCCTTGCAGCGCGGTCAGGCAGACCCACGACGCTGGCCTTTGTCAAGCTGGTGAATGGCAATGCAACCTATTCATTTTATGACGAAAACACCGCTGGCCGCATGATTGCGCCTGCCGATCTGCCCGCCCTGCCCGACAGCATCAGCACGCTGTTCTTTGGTGGGATCAGTCTGGTGAATGACCCGGCTGCCAGCACCTATGAGACGCTGATGGCGCGGGCGGCGGGGGCGAAGGTCACCATGATCGACCCCAATATCCGCGTGAAATATCTGGAGCTGATGGAAA